>NZ_CP053827.1:1500000-1753380 GCF_013372145.1 Campylobacter hyointestinalis subsp. hyointestinalis
AGAAACGTTATAATCTCCGGAAACGACAGAACAGTAGATAGAGTTATCCGTCGCGAGATGTACTTGACTGAAGGAAATTTATACAACAGAAGTGACCTTGTAGATTCTAAAAATGCACTTAAAAGAAGTAGTTACTTTGAAGATGTAGAAATAACAGAAAATAGGATAAGTAAAGATCAAGTAGATCTAGAAATAAAAGTAAAAGAAACTTCAACAGGTAGTATAACAGGCGGTATAGGATACGGAACGAGTGATGGTCTGCTTTTAAACGCTGGAGTAAGCGATACGAACGTATTTGGTAGCGGATACAAAGGCAGTATAAGCGTCGATAAAAGCGATGACACTCTTAGCGGAAATATAGGACTTACAAACCCTAGAGTCTTTGACTCAGAATATAGTCTTGGCGGAAATATTTTTGCAAACGACTATGAGTGGGATGATTATAGAGAGAAAAACTACGGAGCTTCTATAACAGGTGGTAGAAAGCTAGGCAGATACGTAACGGCATTTCTAACATATCAGATCGAACAAAGCAAGATCAGCGGTTTGGATCAGTTTTATAAAGCAGCTGGATACCAAAACGGTACGAATTTAAAAAGCTCATTAATACCTGGTATTACATTTAACAACACTGATGACTACTACTTGCCAAGAAGCGGTATCATAGCAGGTACGAACTTTGAGTATGCAGGAGTCGGCGGAGATATTGAATTCGTAAAAAATAAAACAAATTTTAACTATTATTTTGGACTTAGGGATTATATAGATTATGATTTGATCCTTAGATATAAATCGAATTTTGGTTATATATGGAATAGTGATGATGCTAAACTTCCTATTAATGAAAAACTATTCTTAGGCGGTATAAGAAGCATAAGAGGATACGATAACAGAAGCGTAACTCCAAAAAAAGCCATAACCATAAACGGAACTACAAAAAATATCGATATGGGTGGTAAGATAGCGTTTAACAACTCAGCAGAGCTAAGCTTTCCTATCATAGATCGTTTAAAAATGCGCGGGGTTTTATTTTTTGATTACGGTATGATAGGCGATGATAGTTTAAATGAGATAAAGCGCTACAGTACAGGTGCTGGTATAGAATGGCTAACTCCTATCGGACCGCTTCAACTTATCTATGCTAAAGCATTAAACGACAAACCAGGCGACGATACAAGTAGCTTTGAGTTTTCTATAGGCAGAAGATTTTAACGCATAAATTTGACCGGAACTACCGGTCAGATCCTTTTTTATATTTTACAACTCACTCATATAAGAATTGTCATAGACACCTTTTATACGCTTTGCTATAACACTCTCCCAACCACTACTTAAAGTCTTTAATCTCTTAAATTTATCCATCAAATTTAGATGATTTTTTGGATCATAAAAAAGCATATTTACTTCCATTACGCTCATACAAACTTCGTCCTTTTTTACGATCTCTATCTCATCGCCGCGTTTAGCGCTTCCTGCTTCTAAAACACGGTAATACCAGCCAGTTAGCCCAGTTTTAAATATCTCTTTAGTAAAACCTTTATCGTCCCAAACACCAGATATCTTAAAACAAGGTTTTCTAGGCTGAGATACTTGTAAAACAAGCGAACCTATTTTGTGTATATCGCCCACGCATACTTTATTTTCATCTAGTCCATCTATGCATAAGTTTTCACCCATAAAGCCGATCTTCATATCTTTTTTTAGATATTTCGACCAAATAGCGTAATTTTGCAAACTATTTGCAAAAACCGCTTTTTCTAGTCCACCATGGTTTTTAGTATCACTTACACAATCGCCTATAAAGCCCATTTGAGTGCAAAAAACCTCACCATTAATGCTATCTTTAAGCATACCCGTTTCAAAAACGACTTTTATGTTTTTACCCTCTTCTACTCGATGCAACTTGCCTATATGCAAAGAATGAAGCTTCATCTCACCTCATTTCCAAAAAATATTCTAAACATTAAATTCGCACTTTCTTTAGTAAAATTCGATATAAACTTATCAAACACCGGACGCTCTTTCCAGATAGGATTTTCCACTCCGCTTAAGATCTCAAGCTCTTTTTTAGCGTCACGATAGCTTTTGATTCCGTCTATCAATCCAAGCTTTAGAGCGTCATTTGCTAAAAACACTCTAGCATTAGCCCAAATATCCACGTCGTTTAAATTTAGCTTTCTAGCTTTTGCTACGTCACCGTAGAACAGCTCATAACTTTTATTAACCAAATTTTGAAGCTCATCTTTTTCTGCTTTACTCCACGCACGATAAAACGCACCAGCTTCTTTAAATTCCCCGGCTTTTATGGTTTGAGTTTTGATGCCTATTTTATTTGCTAACTCTTCTATATTTGCACCTTGCATTATCACGCCGATAGATCCTATAAAACTTCCACGGTTTGCATAAATTTTATCCGCCCAAATACTAGCGTAATAACTTCCACTCGCCATAGTTCCACTCGCGTAAGCAAGAACCGGTTTTTTGGCTTTTAGCTCACGCAAAGCGTCGCTTATGGCAATGCTAGGAGCCAAAGCGCCACCTGGACTATCTACGTCAAATAAAACGCCCTTTATAGACTCATCATCCATAGCTTCGTAAATTTGATCTAAAACCGTTTTTTCATCAACTATAGCGCCATTTAGAGATATCTGCGTTAAATTTGGATTTGAAACCTTATCGCCGCTAAATAAAACAAGCGCTACGATAAACAAAAAAACACACGTTTTAAAATACGTATTGATAAATTTAAAAATAGCCACAAACGGCGAAAATATAAGCTTTAAAATTTGCATTCATCACCCTTTATAAATAATTTTTTAACTTCTTTTGTATGCAGTATGAGCTCAGTTGCTAACTGAGTGCTATCTCTAACATCAAGCCCTTTATATACTGCTATATCAGCAATCCTTCCACTAGATAAAATACCTAAATTTAAATTTAGCGCCCTTGCCGCCCAGTTTGTAGAAGCCAAAAGAGCAAATTTAGCTAAGAAATTTAGCTCAAATTCACAGTGTGTCCATAAAAACGCTCTAAGTTCATCAAAAAAATTCAGACTGATGTTTGAGCTAAGCCCGTCTGTTGCGATATTTAAAGATAGATTCTGTTCTATTATTTTATTTAAATTTAGTCTTCTTTGTCCTAAAAGCCTATTTGAGACTGCGCAAGTAGTAACGCTATGTAAGTTTTTATCAAAAAACTCAAGATAATCATCACTCCAAACGCAGTGAGTAAAAAGCGCTCTCACGCCGCTAAAATTCGCTAAAAATTGACTTGGAGAGTAAAGCGGAGTGGGATTTGGAGTAAAGCTTGATAACCAAGATTTAAACTCGCCGCTTCCACTTTCTAGCCACATTTTTTCATGTTCGCTTTCTAAAAAATGAGTGCTAACTAAAAGATCTTTCTCTCTAGCTAAATTTAGTGCTTTTTTAGTAAGTTCTGGGTGCGTAGAATATGGCGAATGGACAGAGATAGCCGGTATAAATTTATCGCTTTTATACTCTAAACTTGCATTAAATCTAGTCATAAATTTATCAAAACATTCATCTATTGCTTTATCATTTGTACCTAAAATTTCATTAAAAAAAACAAATCTAGCTTTTGAATTCGCACAAATTTCTGTATCTTTTCCAAAGCTTGAGATCTCGCCTATCGTGCTAACTCCACTTTTTAAGATGCTTGTTATAGCTTCTTTCATGACCAAGTTTTTAGCCTCATCGCTTAAGCTATCTCTAAAGCTTATAACGCTTTTTAACCAAAGCAAGAAATCGCCATAATCAAGGCTTGAAACATTAGAGCTAAACTCCAAATGCGTATGTGGATTTATAAACGCCGCAGAGATGATATCATTCGAAAAATCAAAAATTTCAGCGTCTGGATACATCAAAACAAGTTCATCAAATTTACCTATAGATCTTATGATCTCATCAAAGGCGATGCTCATGTTTTGCAAGATATCAAATTCATCATTGCAAGTTATTATGTATTTGGCTTTTATTATTTTCATTATATTGTCCTAACGTAAAAGGAAAAAAATTATAGCAAAAATTTAGCAATATTTTTGTACAATCGTAGTTAAAATATTTTTTAAGGATTTTTTATGGAAGGCAAGATGAAAATAATGGTTATACAAGGACCAAACATCAATATGTTAGGTCGCAGAGAGACAAATATTTACGGTGTTATGAGTATGGAAGGCATACACGAACAGATGAAAACGGTTGCTGATCAAGCAAATCTTGATATTGAGTTTTTTCAAACAAATTTTGAAGGTGAAATAGTAGATAAGATCCAAGAATGCCTAGGAGAATTTGATGGTATCATCATAAATCCAGCCGGCTATACTCATACTTCAGTAGCTATCCGCGACGCCATATCAGCGGTAAAACTTCCTACGATCGAAGTCCATATAAGCAACATCCACCAAAGAGAAGAATTCCGTCAAAAAAGCCTTATAGCGCCTGTTTGCGCAGGACAAATAGTAGGTTTTGGACCAGTAGGATACCATCTAGCTATGATAGGTATGATACAAATTTTTGAACAAATAAAAGCCATAAAAGCCAGATCACAAAATAATGCATAATTTTATCTTAAAAGATGAAAATGCCGTATTTTATGAGTGCGGATACAGTTGCGATAATGAAATTTATATAAAATCCAAAGATGATGCGTTTTTTTTAACGGACGCTAGATATTTTATAGAAGCAAAACAAAACGTTAAAAATGCCATCGTCGTACAAACAAGCAGAAATATAATAAAAGAAGCAAGGCTACTTTTAAGGTCTTTAGGCATAAAAGATATCGATTTTAATCCAGCGGATTTTAGCGTTTTGGAGTATCAAAGTTTAAGTAAAAACTTGGGTATAAATTTCATAGCAAAAAACGAATTCTCAAAGCTAAAAAGAATGATAAAAATGAAGCAAGAGATAGAAACTCTGTTGATGGCCGCAAAACTAGGGGCGGATAAATTCGATGAGTTTGGCGAGTTTATAAATAAATTCGGTCTTGGTATGAGTGAAAAAGAGCTAAATTTCCATGCTCAAAATATATTTAAAGATAGCGGAAATTTAGGACTTAGCTTTGAACCTATCGTAGCCATAAACGCAAACGCGGCAAAAGCTCACGCAATGCCTACTGATACAAAACTAGCAGAAGGCGATCTTTTATTAGTCGATGCCGGGGTAAAATTCAAAAGATATTGCTCAGATAGAACAAGAACAGTATGTGTGCAAAACGGTTTTAAATTTGATAAAAATCAGAAATTCAGATCAAATAAACAAAATGATATTTTTAGCATAGTAAAAGAGGCGCAAAACGAAGCGATAAAAGCGATAAAGCCTGGTATTTTAGCTGACGAGATAGACAAGGCAGCAAGAAGAGTTATAGCAAAATTTGGCTATGAAAAAGAGTTTTTTCACTCAACTGGACATGGCGTAGGGCTTGATATCCACGAGTTGCCAAGCATCAACAAAACAGATAAAACAGTACTTAAAGAAGGTATGGTCTTTAGCGTAGAACCAGGAATTTATATAGAAAACGAATTTGGTGTACGTATCGAAGACGTGGTGGTAGTAACGGAAAATGGATGTGAAATCTTATAATAACGCATTTATTTGCAATGAAGCTAGAAGCGTAGTAAGATCACATTTTTTCCCGAATTTCAAAGATGGTGGGAATGAGTTTAAAAACTCGTTTTTGCTAGGTATCGGAGGAAATGTGGGAGATACAAAAAAACGCTTTGAGCTTTTTTTGTATAAACTAAAAAAAGATAGAAGATTTTTCGTAAAAGAGTGTTCTTTGATACTTAAAAACAAAGCTTTTGGATATACTAAACAAGCTGATTTTTTAAATGCGGTCTTACTAGTCAAATCTTCTTTTTATGCTGCTGATGTTTTAAAAATTATGCAACATTACGAGAAAATTTTCGGTAGGATCAGGAGCTTTAGAAACGCTCCAAGAACTCTTGATATAGATATTTTGTATTTTGATAAAAAGATTAGAAATTCACAAAGACTGATTTTGCCTCATCCAGGAGCAAATGATAGACTCAGCGTGATAATTCCTATAGGATCGATGAAAGGAATATAATGGCTACGGTGCTTAAAACCTTTACGGGCGAGAGTGCGATCGAGGCACTCAAAAAAGCAAAAGAAGAGTGCGGCGAGAGTGCTATGCTAGTGACTACTAAACAAATTCAGCCAAAAACTCTAAACAAAAAACCAATATATGAGATATTAGTAAGCGTAGAAGATACTCAAAAAGCAGCCCCTTCAAAAGAAAGTATAGAGAGTATAAAACAGCAAATTTCGGCTTATACGAAGTTGCCTGAGTCACCAAAAAGCGATGAAAGCGTTCTTTTAAATATCTCAAAAGCAGCAAAAGAGATCAGTAAAGCCGCAAATATAAATACAAATCAAAATACTAACGTAAGCGCAAATGAAGAATATAACAAAAAAATAGAAGACGTCGCCAAACAAGTAAATAAGCTAAATGATAAAATTTCGCTTATCGCAGATATGATCTGGGACGATAAAAGTGAGAATAGAGATGATATAGCCATTCCTCCGGAGTTTTCTACTATATATAAGCTTGCAAAACAAAGCGGTATGAAAAACGAGCATCTAAAATCTATCTTAGAGATAACTATACAAAATATGCCAACTTCCATGAAAACAAATCCTACTGCGGTAAAAAGATACTTCTATTCGCTTTTACGAAATATGCTACCTTGCAGAAATACAGGATTAGACATAAAAAAACAAAAAATAATGATGTTCGTAGGACCAACAGGAGTCGGAAAAACTACGACACTTTCAAAACTTGCTTATAAATTCGCTCACTCAGGCGATATCAGATATAAAACAGGGATCATCACTCTTGATACGTACAGACTAGGCGCCGTAGAACAGCTGTTTCAATATGCTAAGATAATGAGCATACCTATACTTGATGCCATAGAACTAGATGATTTTAAATCTGCATTAAAGAGTTTGAGTAACTGCGATCTTATACTCATAGACACTATGGGTAGTAGCCAGTACGATAGAGATAAGCTCATTAGACTTGATAATTTTTTAAAAGGAAGCGGAGCTAAAATAGACGTGAATTTAGTACTTTCCGCTGGTTCAAAAATAGAAGATCTATTAGAAATTTATGATAATTTTTCATTTTTAGATATAGATACTCTTATCATAACTAAATTTGACGAAACAAAAATATTTGGAAATGTTTTTTCGCTAGTTTATGAAACAAATACTCCAGTTAGCTATTTTTCAACAGGACAAAATGTGCCTGATGATATAGTAGAAGCGAAAAGCGAATTTTTGGTTGAGTGTGTTTTAGAAGGTTTTAACAAAGGAGATGACGATGGATCAAGCAGATAAGCTAAGAGAACTTATGTCAGTGCCCTCCAAACCGAAAAAATCAACTCACTTTATAGCAGTAACCAGCGGTAAAGGTGGTGTAGGCAAATCCACAATCAGCGCAAATTTAGCAAATATCCTAGCAAAAAACGGTTATAAAATAGCTCTTTTTGATGCAGATATAGGGCTTGCAAATTTAGACGTTATCTTAAACGTAAAGATAAGAAAAAATATCCTAAATGTCTTAAAAGGCGAATGCACACTTAGCGATATCTTGATACAAGTAAAAGAAGGACTTACGCTAATACCAGGAGACAGCGGCGATGAGATCTTTAAATTTAATGATCAATTTTTAATGGAAAAGTTTTTAGAAGAAGCAAATACTCTTGATGGATTTGATTTTCTTATCATAGATACTGGAGCTGGGATCGGCTCAAATACACAGGTATTTTTAAATGCTTGCGATGAGATCATAGTAGTCACAGTGCCAGATCCAGCAGCCATAACAGATGCTTACGCGACTATAAAAATCACTTCTAAAATGAAAAAAGATATTTTTATGCTACTAAATATGGTAAAAAATGAGGCTGAAGCGATAAAAATTTATGAAAATATAAAAAAAGTAGCGAAATTAAATATCAAAAATGAGTTAGATCTAGAACTTCTTGGATATATCGAGGCAGATAAAATAATATCAAAGAGCATAAAACAAAGAACTTTATTTAGTGATGACGCTCCTCATATAGGTCCTAGTATAGAGCTAAAAAAGGCGGCAAGCAAACTTCTTTATAAATTGGAACGAAAAGTGCTTAATGACAAAGAAGATAGAAGCTTCGGAGGCTTTTTTAAGCGTCTAGTAGAACAATTTTAACTAGGTTGGACAAATTGAAAACAGATAATTTTATAGCTTTTTTTACGGTTTGCGGCTTTTTTATGGGACTAGTTTTTGTGATCTTAAAAGCGACTGATCCATCAGAACTTATCCTTTATACGCTACTTATAACCCTATTTTTCTATCTTATGGTACATATTGTTATTATGAATTACGTCGATGCAAATAAAATAGGTAAAAAATACTTTAACAAAGAAGAATATGAGGAAGTCAATGACTATCTTATAGACGAACTAGCACTTAGAGAAAAACGGATAGAAGGCATTATAAATACCTCACTTGACCCAAAAACAATATTAAAAAAACAGAGCAAAAAGCATGAACGAGTTAAAGCAAAAGCAGCTTGACGCATACAAAAATGCTATAAAAAAAGAGCAAGATGATCTTGTAGTAGCATATATGCCAGCACTCAAAGCTATGGCATTTAAACTAAAAGCTAGACTTCCTAGTTCTATAGACGTGAGTGATTTGATCAGCGTAGGAGCTGCTGCTATGGTAAAACTTTCTCGCACTTATGATAAAGAGCAAAATGACAATTTTTGGGGATACGTAAAACAAAGAGTTTATGGCTCTATGCTTGATTATCTAAGAAGTTTGGATTTTATAAGCAGAGGCAATAGAAAACTCATAAAAGAGATAGATAACGCAATTGATGAATATTTTAATAAATTCGAATGCGAACCAGGCGATGATTATTTAGCAAATTTACTAGGTATCGAAGAGAGCAAAATCAGGGAAGCTAGAAATTTAAGTGACGTATCCGCAGTACTTCCTATAGACGAACAATTTGAGCTCCTTAGTGATACAAATGTAGAATCAAAGATAGAAAAAGACGAACTCATAGAAAAAATAACAGAAGTTTTAGAAGATTTTGATGAGCGTGAGCAGACGATTATCCAACTTTATTATTATGAAGAGTTAAATTTAAAAGAGATGAGTGAAATTTTAGGTATAACAGAGTCGAGAATTAGTCAAATTCATAAAAGACTTATAACAAAAATTAGAGAAAGGCTAGGATTTTAATGGCTGATATTTTAAGTCAAGAAGAGATCGATGCCCTGCTGCAAGTAGTCGATGAAGACGGAGATACTGCTGCTGCCACTGAAGTAAATTTACATCCAGAAGAGCCAAAGCAAGTAATAATCTATGATTTCAAAAGACCAAACCGTGTTAGTAAAGAGCAGCTACGAGCAGTAAAAGGCATACACGATAAGCTCGCGCGAAATCTTGCCAGTCAAATTTCAAGCATTATGAGAAGTATAGTCGAAATAAGACTTCACAGCGTAGATCAAATGACTTATGGCGAGTTTTTGATGAGTTTGCCAAGTCCGACTAGCTTTAATGTATTTTCTATAAAACCGCTTGATGGAAACTGCGTTTTAGAGATAAATCCAAGTATTGCTTTTCCTATGATAGATCGTCTTCTAGGCGGAAATGGCGATGGTTTTGAAAGTAACAGAGAGCTTACTGATATCGAGATAAACCTGCTTGATGCGATACTTCGCATAATGATGCAACGCTTAAAAGAGAGCTGGTCAATGATAACTGATATGTATCCAAACGTCGAAGCCAAAGAAAGCTCACCAAATGTCGTTCAGATCGTCAGTCAAAATGAAATAGTCATAATGGTAGTTATGGAGATCATCATCGGAAACTCAAGCGGAATGATAAATTTATGTTATCCCGTGATCTATTTAGAGCCGATTTTAAGTCGCCTAGCAAATCGTGATATAATGCTCGGAGAAACAAGCGCTAAAAAAAGTCGCAACAAAGAGCTAAAAACACTCATCGGTCGTGCAGAAGTCCTATATGAAGCGATTTTAGGAAAAACAGTTATCAGCGTAAATGAGTTTTTAAATTTAAAAGAAGGCGATATCTTAAGACTCGATAGAAGCGCCGATGATAAAGCAATAGTTTGCATAGATAAAAAAGATGTATTTTTAGCACAAATCGGACTTCATAGATTTAGAAAATCCATAAAGATAGAAGAACTTATCAAAACCGATAAAGACGAGATAAAGTCGATATTAGAACAATATGAAGAAGAGAGAAAAGCCAAAATAATGGCATATCAAGAGCAAACCGAAGAAGAACCGGAGGAAGAAGAATATGATGAATAAATTTTTAGAAGTATTTACAAGTGAGGCAGGAGCCACTGTAGAGGGGCTAACTGGTCATACTTTAAACCTCACTGATATCGGCGAATTCGATGCAGATAAACAAAACGGGATAAAACCTCCAGTAGTCATGGCAAATGTAAGCGTAAGCGGAGATATAGATGCGAAAATAGTTCTACTAGCTTCCCCACTACTCATCAGCGCTATAAATGATTATATGTTAGGAGAAGAAGAGCTTAGCGGAAATGAAAATATAGGAGACGACGAGCTAGACGCTAGCAAAGAGATCTTTTCAAATATAATGAGCGCCGTATCTACAAATTTAAATGCACAAAAAGAACTACCAAAGCTAAATTTCGAAGTTACTAAAGTAGTATTTTTAGACGAATCAGGAGTTTTAGAGCTAAGCTCATATCAAAAACTATTTTTATATACGGCAAATATAGAATCACTAAATGAGCAACTAGGTATAGTTGTGGATTTGGCTTTTGATAAGTATTTTAATAAACCAGCTCACAGCGAAAATAAAGAATCAGGAACTCATAAAGTTGAAATAGCAGATGAAATAAAAAATATAGGTCTTATCATGGATGTAAGACTACCTATAAGAGTTAGGATAGGATCTAAAAAAATGTTACTAAAAGACGTATTATCCATGGATATAGGATCTGTTATAGAACTAAATCAACTAGCAAATGATCCTTTAGAAGTTCTTATAGGCGATAAACCAGTTGCTCTTGGCGAAGTCGTTATCATAGATGGAAACTTTGGAGTTCAGATCACTGAAATAGGTAGTAAAAAAGAGAGACTTGAACAATTAAAATAAAAAAAGCTTATTTAAATTTAGGTATTTTAAATTTAAATAAGTCTATATCTCTTGATCTTTTTGCGCAAAAAAAGTATCTGTATGTATATTTTCAAACGCAGCTTGTAAGCTAGTAAATAGCTTTGGATTTTCTTTTTCAAGCTGTGCTAAAAGCTGTTTTGTTTCATATCTAGCGTGGGGCATTTTCACGTCAAATCTCATCGCAGGACACGCTTCATCGCCTATGACAAAGAGATTATTTCTAGTAGCATTATCTCTAAGCTGACGCTCTCTGACATTTATGAGAGGTCGTATCAACACTAGTCCATTTTTCGCTCTGTATTTTGGAGCAAGTGTTCTTAAAGCACCGTTGTAAGTAAAATTCATAAAAAAACTCTCAGCCGCGTCATCAAGATGATGAGCGATCGCTAGTTTATTGAAACCGTGCTCAAGCGCATAAGTATAAAGATATCCACGTCTCATACGGCTAAAAAAGCTACAAAAACTCGAATTTTTTCTGATTTTATCTTTGCTTATTTCAAATATAGAGCTATCGATAACACTATGCTTTATACCATGTGCATTGCAATGTTTAGTCAAGTACGCATAGTCCTCGCCCATACCATAGCTAAGCGTTACGGCTTCAAACTCAAATTTATCTGGAGTAACGTTTTGAAAATGCTTTAGTATATGAGCCAAAGCTAAGCTATCTTTACCGCCACTTAGCCCAAGAAGTATTTTATCGTCTTTCTCAAACATCTTATATTTAGCATTTGTTTGACCAACTTGACGAATGAGCTTTTTACTTAGATCTATCATAAATACTCTACCATATCAAGTACAAATTTAGCAGATGTATTTGCAACTTCTACCACAAACTTATCAAAGTCGATCTCGGCACCGCCGCCTGCTTCATCACTTATAGCCCTCATCAAAAAGTATGGAATATCAAGAGTAGCACATACTTGTCCAACGCTAGCACCTTCCATCTCCACGGCATCCGCATCAAAAGTAGATTTGATCCACTCTTTTTTCACAGGATCACATATAAACTGATCTCCACTAGCTATAACTCCACTAACAAGATTTACACCATTTTTAGCAGCAACTTTTTTTGCTATATTATTCAGTTTTTCATCTGTTTTTTCATACACATTTATACCAGGCACATAGCCATAAGGATGTCCGAATGCACTTATATCGAGATCGTGCTGAACCGTACTTGTAGTATAAAGGATATCGCCTATTTTTAATTTTTCATTTAATGCTCCAGCAACTCCAGTAAATAGCAATATCTCACAACCGAATTTTTCTATAAGTAGCGTAGCAGTTAAGGTAGAGTTTACCTTGCCTATCTTTGAATAAGCTATAACAAGGTCATGATTTTTATATTTAGCTAAATAAAACTCATTTTTAGCATATTTTATAGTTTCGTAATTTTGCAGTTTATCTAAAAGCGGTGCTATCTCATCTGACATAGCACCAAGAATTGCTATTTTCATGCTAACGCCTTTAAACTATCTTCTAAAGAGCTTAAATTTGAAATGCTATAAGTAGGTTTTGATGTTATCTTTTTGTTTAGTCCTTTTAATACGCTAGAGCCAAACTCTATAAAACAATCGATATCGTTTTCATAATTTTTAATACTTTGTTTATACAAAACAGGTTTTACCAACTGAAGCTTTAAAAGCTCCAAAGCATCTGCTTTACTAGTATAAGACTTAGCCGTGACATTTGATATGACAGGAGAAAACTCATCTTTTATAAGACATTTAAGCTCATCATAGAGCTTAATGCTAGCACTATCAAGAAGCGGACAGTGACTAGCTACGCTCATATCTAGAAGCATAGCTCTTTTAGCACCGGCTTCTTTAAATACAGGCTCAAGTTCCACAAGATCACTTTTTACTCCGGCTACCACTATTTGTCCATCACAGTTATAGTTTGCAGCCCAAACACTTTTTGATGATTTCTCGCAAATATCTTTTACAATATCATCATTTAAACCAAGGATAACCATCATTCCAGCATTTTTACCTTGACAAGCTTCGCTCATAAATTTACCTCTTAAATGAACAAGCTTTATAGCATTTAGCATATCAAAACCACCGCTAACACTAAGAGCAGAAAACTCACCGAGCGAATGGCCGAGTGCAAATTTAGCATTGCTATCGATATTTTCTTTGAAAGCAAGAAAACACATAAAAGAATTCAAAACAATAGCAGGTTGAGTAAATTCAGATATACTTAAGCGATCGTTTTCTTTAAACATAAGCTCTTTAAAATCGATCTTACAAAAATCGCTAGCACTATCTAAAAGGTCTTCTGCAGTTTTGAAATTTTCATAAATTTCAAACCCCATACCAAAGCTTTGAGAGCCTTGGCCAGGAAATAAAAAGGCAACATCACCCATCATGAACTCTTAGTGATTATGTTTTCCGCAGCATCCGCCGCCGTCTTTACCATGACCGTGACCGCCGCAGCACTCACCATCTTCATGATCTTCATTATGACCATGTCCACCACAACATCCACCGCCACCATGCTCATGATGATGCCCATGTCCGCCACATCCGCAAACATGAGGCATAGCAACAACGCCAGTTAGCTCCTCATCTGCATCTGCGTCTCTATTTTCTGTAATTTTAACGTTAAACTCAAGATCTCTACCCGCGTAAGGATGATTAAAATCCACGGTAACTTCATTTTCTCCGATTGCTTTTACGATCACTCTAACGCTACTTCCGTCTTCACCCTCGCCAAAAAGCTCCATACCTTCATTTAATTCTATACCGGCAAATTGCTCTTTTGGCAATACTTGAAGTGCTGCTTCATCATACTCGCCGACACCTTGCGCAGCAGGAATAGATATAATAGTACTTTCACCTGATTTAAGATTTATGACTCCTGCTTCGAGAGATTCTAAAACTTGATTTTTTCCAGATACAAATGCTATTTCTTGCCCATCTATATTTGATTCTAAAAGCTCACCTGTTTTGGCATCTTTTAATTCATAGAACATTTTTATTACTTTTGACATATTTTCTCCTAAAAATTTATGCAATTACTTGCGATTTGGTGAAGCTTTTGCTTCTTTACTATTTGGGTATGCTTGTTTTAATGCGTGATAGAATTTATTCGCACTATTTTTATCACCGATCTTATCAAAGCTAATAGCAGTATGATATAATAATTTTGGCATATAATCAGCTTTATCGTAAAGCTCCACGCTCTTTTGATAATGCGGAATAGCCTCTTTATAGGCTTTTTGTATATATAGTATTTCGCCTAACATAAAATTTGAATATGCTGGTTTATGATTTTTATCTACAAGATATAAATAAGCAGATTTTGAATTATCATAATCTTTTTTCTTATATGCAAGATCTGCATATTCTAGTACCTCAGATAACTTCTTGTCATCAAAATTTAGTTTATCTACTGTAGAAGAGTTAGCTTTAGCTTTGTCGCTATTTTCTAAATCGGTTTTTGAGGATTTAGTATCTTGATTATTCATAGAATCGATTAAAGAAGTTAATTCAGATATAGCTTGTGTAATTTTTTTATAATTTTTCTCTTGTATATCTTGATTTTGTTTTAGACTTTTTTTCAACTCAGTAATTTCACTGGTTAAATTTAGATCATTTGCATTAACTCTGTTTTCTAAATCAGATATTCTGCTATCCATTTTTTGATTATTGGCATTGATACCATCAAGAACCGTTCTAAGTCCCTCTATATTTTCTTGCGCATTGGCAATATCAGATTGTACCGAACCAATATTTTGATTTAATTTTTCTACTTTTTGTTTATTTTTTAATAAGATCTTTTCGTTTTCCGTAAGACCATATGGAGTATCTTGATTAATATTACCTGCATCAAACACCGAAACTTCAGCACTAAGAAAACTCGCGGCTCCAAATAGAGCCGCAAAGATGAAATTTCTTTTCATAAAGATTATGGAAGAACTTTAAATTCATCACGACGATTTTGAGCGTCGCAAGCTTTTGTTTTTTCAGTACATACAGGTTTACTCTCACCGTTACTTGTGATTTCAATTCTATCTTCGCTTACGCCTTGATTTACAAGAGAATCTTTAGCAGCTTTTGCTCTTTTTACACCTAGAGCATAGTTATATTCATCACTACCCCACTCGTCGCAGTTACCTTCGATCATGATTTTTAGGCTTTCTGCACCTGATTGATTAAATAAAGAAGCATTTGTATTTACAACTTCTTGCATATCAGAACGGATAGCGAATTTGTCAAAGTCGAAATAAACATTTTTAACTTGACTTTGAATTTGATTTGCTAAAGCAGCTAGTCTTTCTGCATCACTCATCATATCAGTATTTGACATAGAGTCATTTGACATTTTATTTGCATCTGCATTCATGTCAACCTCAGGAGCTTTTGAACTACAACCAGCCACAAATAAAGCGGCAGCAACAGCTGAAACTAAAACTAAATTTTTCATTTCCTACCTTCTAAATAAAATTTTCACGCAATTATATCATAATTTATAATTTTTGTGTCATAAAAATTATAAATTTTAAAAAACAGACAATCTTTACCAATCAATTGATTGTAGCTTACCAATCCTAAGCGGAAATTGGAAACTTTTATTCTCATTTATACGTATAATACCAACAGCGCTTTCTCCACCGGAATTTTTTATAAAGACCACGCTACCGCCATCTGCGGAAAAACGAGGATAAGTATTTACTCCACCAGCTGTAAGCTGCCTTATATAATCGCTCTTTGTAGAAATAAGATATAAATTAAATGTTTTTGTATTATAACCAGAGCTTTCACGACTAGAATAAACAACATAATTTTGGTATGTAGTCACAGAGTTATTGTTTTTACCGTGAAATACCATTTGCTCTACGGCTCCACCATTTACGCTAGTGCTAAAAACATTAGGATAGCCTAGCCTATCGCTGACAAAAACTATTTTAGTATCATTATCTACAAAATTTCCATTTACGTCTATACCTCTAAAATCAGTGATTCTAGTTTTTCTTTTTGTGTTTATATCATAAACAAATATATCGCTTTGGTCATCTGGTGCCATTGTTAAAAGAAGTTTGCTACCGTCTTGACTGACGTCTGAAGCGACTATCATACCAGCACTCGTCGTTATCTTTGTTTTTCTTCCAGTAGCAAGATCATATCTAAATAATGTCGGAACCATCTTTATATATGATGTATAATAAAACGCACTTTGCTCTTTATTTGCCCATTTTGGAAAAATATTTAATCCCCCTGTTAGTATAACTTTTTGATAAGTTAGCGTATAGTCTGCTACTATTATATTACTCTTTCCAGGAGACGTATATTGAGATATGATAATTGATTTATCCATCCAATCAATAGGGGATAAATTTAAATTCCTAGCTATCTCAGCTACACTTTTATGTGCTAAAAATGGAAATTTAGCAAGCTCGCCTTGAGAAAAAACACTCTCATATCTTATAGAGCCATCTTTTGCATTTAAAAGCTTGACTTTTAACTCAAGTCCAGATCCTGCATTACTCAAAGCATATCTTAATATAAACTCTGGATTTTTGCTATTTGCTAAATTTGTTCTAAAATCACCATCATACGAGCTAGTATAGTAATCCTCTATAACCTCAAATGATGAACCAACTTTCAAATCCCCTATCATGATCTTAAAAAATTTATTTTTAAGTCCTGAATTTGAAAAATTTGTAGTCGCATCTTGAACTAAAATTCTTGGTAAAACAAGCCCTTTATTTACGACTTCCATTGTAGCGTCAGCCGCGATAAGCCCCATACATAAGGCAACTAATAAAAATATTTTTCTCATTCTCACTCCGTATCAATTTGATCTATCAATGTTAATGAAATAGAAGCTGTTTGCCCATTTGGCGGGACAGGAAACTCTACTTCTTTAAGTCTTTCTAAAAAGTCCCTGACTTTATTATTAAACTCTTTATCATAAGATAAAGAGATGATATTGTAACTCAGTTTTCCAAATTTATCTATAAAAACTTGAACTTTTGCATTATTATTTGTATCGGCTTTATAAACAACCCATTTTCTTTGGATTATTTCGCTTATATCTCCAAAAAATTTATTATATTCGCCGGTCATTCCAGCTTTTGGAGCTTTAGAAGTTATATCTTTTTGAAGTGATTTAAATATGTCGCTTGCACTTTTTGAGCTAGATTCAGTTTTTTTAGCACTTTGCTTATTACTTTGGACGGCTTCAGGTTTTGTGCTACTTTTTGTTTCTGGTAATTTAGTATTACTAAAAAGCTCACTTAAATTTACATTCGGAGTCTCTTTTTGTGGAGCAACTTCTTTTTTCGGCTCTTCTTTTTGAGGCTCTGGAGTCTGTTTATTTGTAGTTTTTATCTGCTCTTCTTTGGGTTCTTCTTGTTCTTTTGTTATCTTAGCTTCCACTTTTTTTTCAGCTTGTTTTGGAGCAATAAGAGTATCTGCGACTTCAGTTTGAACAACATAAACGTCCATAAATGCATCTTTTTGATTTGTATATTTTTTCGGATCTTCTCTTGTATAAATTTTAAAAAAAAGAAAAAATATTATACATATATATATTATAGATGCGATTATAAAAGAGCTAAACGTAGGATACGTAGCACCGATTTTTTTAGATATTTTAGCCATTTGTTTCTAATGCGACTTTTGTAAATCCTGCATTTTTCATGCTTTTTAATACAAACATAACATCATCATATATAAGTCTTTTATCGGCTTTTATATAAACCGGTGAGCCTTTATCGTATTTTTGTGAAATCAAAACTAGGTTATCTGCTAACTCGTTTAAATCTATAGTAGTTTGATTGATATAGACTTTTCTTTGTGCGTCTATTCTTACAGTTAAACTTTTTAAATTTTGAGAGACGACTTTAGTTTTAGAACCATCTGGAAGAGTGATCTGCTCCTCATATATTATAGCTGGAGTTGTAACCATCAAAATAGCAAGCAACACAAGCATAATATCAACTAGTGGAGTTATATTTAACTCCGGAGTTTCATCGAGATTGATCATGTTACTTGGTTTCTTCTTGCATACTTAATAAAATATTTGATTCTCTTCTTATTATACTAAGAACCTCATACGCTTTTCTTTTTATAAGAAGATTGAAACTATAAGCTGGGATAGCTACAAATATACCACATCCAGTAGCAACCAAAGCTTCTGAAATAGCCGGTGCGATCACGCTTAAAGAACTACTTCCGCCACCTTGCCCAAGTCCTGCAAATGTTTCAAGTATGCTAACAACTGTACCAAAAAGCCCTATAAATGGGGACGTTGAAGCGATAATAGAAAGCATAGTAAGTCCGCTAGTCGCATTTGTCTCTGCCAAACTGATACATACGTCTAATTTCTCTTTAGTAGGAAAACTTGATGCGCATTTTTTTAAAGAAGAATCCACAGAAGATACTTTAGCCCCCATTAAGATAGACTCTAATGCGGCTTGCTCTTTTTTCTTCCAAGTATTAAGTCCAGTATATCTAGAAAATAGTATAGTAAAACTAATAATAAAATATAGTGACAACCAGCTTAAGACGAAGATTGTCACCAAGCTACTTTTAGATAGATAATTCAAAAACAGATCTAAAAAGCTTAACACCTATTTAGCCCTCGCAGCATTTTCGATTTTTGATAAAGCAGCAGCCAAAATTCCGTTTCCATCTTTCATAGATTGAACTAGATCTTTCGCTTTTTGTAGCGATTTAGCTATCTCACTCTCGCTATTTCCGGATACATAAACTGCGCCATCTGCTAAAACTATGACTTTATTTTCATCTATTTTAGCATAACCCCAGTCTATAGCAACTGCATCATGAGTTCCATCGGTATTTTCTATATCGACAACGCCTATCTTCAAAAGCGAGACAAGAGAGGCATGCCCAGGAAGCACACCAAACTCACCCTCGCTACCAGGAAGTACTACCATTTTAGCATCATTTGAAAATATAAGCCCTTCTGGGGTTACTATTTCTAAATGTATTGTATTCATATTGCTTCCTTTAGCTTATGCCTTCATTTTTTCAGCTTTAGCGATCGCCTCATCAATATTTCCTACCATATAGAACGCATTTTCTGGTAGATGATCGTATTTGCCTTCTAAAATACCTTTAAATCCGGCAATTGTCTCTTCAAGGCTTACATATTTACCAGGACTACCTGTGAAAACTTCTGCAACGAAGAACGGTTGAGATAGGTATTTTTCTATCTTTCTAGCTCTATCAACTGTAAGTTTATCTTCTTCGCTAAGCTCATCCATACCAAGAATCGCGATAATATCTTGCAAATCTTTGTATTTTTGAAGCACAGCTTGAACTCCGCGAGCGATTTTGTAATGCTCTTCACCTAAAATTTGAGGATCAAGCATTCTTGAAGTTGAATCAAGTGGATCAACTGCTGGGTAGATACCTTTTTCAGCGATAGCACGGTTAAGAACAGTTGTTGCATCAAGGTGGGCAAAAACTGTCGCAGGCGCTGGGTCAGTAAGGTCATCAGCTGGTACATATACAGCCTGAACAGACGTAATCGAACCTTTTTTAGTCGATGTGATCCTCTCTTGAAGTCTTCCCATTTCACTAGCTAATGTAGGCTGATAACCAACCGCACTTGGGATACGTCCAAGAAGAGCTGACATCTCTGAACCTGATTGTGAGAAACGGAAAATGTTGTCGATAAACATAAGAACATCTAGCCCCATCTCGTCACGGAAATACTCAGCCATTGTAAGACCAGTAAGTGCTATACGGTTTCTTGCCCCTGGTGGTTCATTCATTTGTCCATAGCATAAGGCAACTTTGTCCAAAACGCCGGATTCTTTCATTTCGTTATAAAGGTCATTACCCTCTCTTGTTCTTTCGCCAACACCTGCAAATACAGAATAACCACTATGCTTAAATGCAACGTTGTGGATAAGTTCCATTATGATAACTGTTTTACCAACGCCAGCACCACCAAATAGTCCGACTTTACCACCTTTTGCATAAGGAGCTAAAAGATCTACGACTTTTATACCTGTTTCGAAAATCTCACTTTTTGTACTTTGATCTTCAAATGCTGGTGGATCTCTGTGAATCGACCATTTTTTCTCAAAAATTTCATTTTCGCCCTCATCAATCAAATCACCGACAACATTGAAAATTCTTCCCAAAACTTTATCGCCGACTGGAACACTTATAGGTGAGCCAAGCGCAATAGCATCTAGTCCTCTAGTAAGACCTTCACTCATATCCATAGCGATCGTTCTTACACGGTTGTCGCCAAGATGAGCAGCAGTCTCTAGGATAAGTTTATTCGTCTTGCCCTCTACTGTAAAATTTACTTCAATAGCTTCGTTAATCTTAGGCAAGTAGTCTTTGAAATCGACATCAACTACAGGACCCATAACTTGGCTAATAATACCTTTCATTATCACTCCTTATAAAATTACTTCATACTCTCAACACCGCTTATAATCTCTATAAGCTCTGTCGTAATGCTCTCTTGTCTTGCTTTATTATAAGCAAGTTGTAACTCTTTCACTCTAGCTTTTGCATTATTTGTAGCATTATCCATAGCCTGCATTCTAGCACTATGCTCAGCTGCTAATGAATCTACCAAAGCGTAATACATACTATATTCAAAATACTTTTTCATAAGCTCATCAAGGATCTTATCATCATTTTCTGGTTCTATCTCCATAAGAGAACTAGAAGCGCTAGCACCCTCTATAGATGGGATATCTACAGGAACGATATCATTTATCCTGATCTCTTGAGAAATCATATTTTTATATCCATTATGGACAAGTATGACCTTATCCGTAGCGCCTGACATAAAATCGTTAATAGCGTCAGCAATAATGCCTTGAGCTTTTTCGTATGTCGGTGCAGAACTTACACCTTTATAGCTCTCTAGGATTTCAGTGCCTTGAAAATTAAAAAATTCGATACCTTTTTTACCTACGGCTCTTAATCTTACTTTGATTTTTTTTGATTTATACTCTTCTATCATATTTTTAATGGTTTTTATGGTAGATATATTAAATCCACCGCAAAGTCCCTTATCTGCCGTAACAAATATAATATCTATCTTTGTTACTGGAGTATCTAAATCAAAAAATTTACTATCTTTACCGACTATTTTAAATTGATTTATTTTATAAGCGATTTCGCTTATCACCTCATTTATCTTAAGAGCATAAACACGTGAGTGACGAGCTGCTTCTTCTGCTTTTTTTAGTTTAGCAGTAGATACGAGCTTCATCGCTTTTGTTGTTTTCTGAGTGTTTTGAACGCTCTTAATCTTCCTTTTGATATCTTTTAAATTTGACATATCTTAGCCTTATTCAGCGCTAAATGTTGCTTTGAAATCATTTAATGCTTTAGTTAAAGTTTCTTCGATATCTTTATCCAGTGCTTTTTTAGTTCTAATTTGCTCAAAAATTTCTGGATATCTAGCCTCTATATATGGATAAAGCTCAGCTTCAAATTTAGTTACTGCACTTACAGGAACATCATCAAGGTAACCTTTACTTCCCGCAAAAATTATGATAACTTGATTTTCTACTGGAAGTGGGCTATAAGGAGGTTGTTTTAGTACTTCAACCATTCTTTGTCCACGCTCAAGTTGCTTTCTGCTGCTCTCATCAAGATCACTTGCAAATTGAGCGAACGCTTGAAGTTCACGATATTGAGCAAGATCAAGACGAAGTGTTCCAGAAACTTTCTTGATAGCTTTGATCTGAGCTGATCCGCCAACACGACTAACAGATAGACCAACGTTAATAGCAGGACGGATACCTGAGTTAAACAAGTCGCTCTCCAAGAAAATCTGACCATCTGTGATAGAAATAACATTCGTAGGAATATAAGCTGAAACATCGCCTGCTTGAGTCTCGATAATAGGTAAAGCCGTAAGACTTCCTGCTCCTAATTTATCGCTTAATTTACTAGCTCTTTCAAGTAGTCTTGAATGTAGATAGAAAACATCACCTGGATAAGCTTCACGACCTGGCGGTCTTCTTAAGATCAATGACATTTCGCGATATGCGACAGCATGCTTACTCAAATCATCATAGATGATAAGTGCATGGCGTGAGTTATCGCGGAAATACTCACCCATAGTAACACCAGCGTATGGAGCTAGATATTGAAGCGCCGCAGAGTCGCTTGCGCTCGCATTTACGACTATCGTATAATCCATAGCACCATATTCTTCAAGTTTTTTAACAACTTGAGCAACTGTAGATTGTTTTTGACCGATAGCTACATAGATACATATAACATCTTGACCTTTTTGGTTTATGATAGTATCTATAGCAACTGTTGTTTTACCTGTTTGACGATCGCCAATGATGAGTTCTCTTTGTCCGCGACCGATCGGAACCAAACCGTCAATAGCTTTGATACCAGTTTGTAGTGGCTCATGAACTGATTTTCTAGCCATGATGCCTTTTGCTTTTTCTTCGATAAATCTTGTTTCTGTAGCTTCTATAGCGCCTTTTGCATCTATTGGCTCACCAAGTGCATTTACAACGCGTCCTATCAAAGCATCACCGACTGGAACACGAAGAAGTTTTCCCAATCTTTTAACGCTAGTTCCTTCTTTTATACCACTTGATTTACCAAGTACAACTATACCAACACTACTTTCTTCAAGGTTTAAAGCCATACCTTTTTCGCCGCCCTCAAACTCTACCATCTCTCCGGCCATAACATTTTTTAGACCATAGACGTTAGCAACTCCATCAGCAACGGATATTACTTTACCAGTTTCTTCAACATCAACGCTTAAGTCAAAATTCTCAATGCGTTCTTTGATGATACTGCTAATTTCGTCAGCTTTTAATTTTACACTCACGCTTTTACTCCTTATTAAATTGCTTTTAAAATATATTCGCTCATTTGAGCCTTAAGTCTATCTATAGAAAAACTAACTTCCAAACCCAAACTATCAAGCTCAATTTTGACACCGTTGTAATCATTTTTGATCGTTTCAAAACTAATCTTTGAACCAAATTTTTTAGAAAAACTTTGTTCTAGTTGCTCTTTCTCAGCTTTGCTAAACTCAAAATTTCCAGATATCAATCCAGTAAATTCATTGTCTTTTACGGATTTTTGATATGCAAATTCTTTTGCGATATCTGGCAACACGTCAAGTCTTTTGTTTTCACCTAGAAGATTGATAAATTTTTTAAGTTTTTCCGAACCATTTTCCACCAAAGAAAAGATAAAATCGGATTTGCTTTTAGAAGAAATATCCGGCGAATCAAGTATAACTTTTAGTCTTGGAAATCCTGAAACAACGCCAAGAATCGCTAAAGATTCATTCATTTTATCAAATTCACTAGCCTCTAAACTTGAAATCAATGCTCTTACATATTTTTTAGCTATTACTTCTTTCATCAGCTCACCTTCTTAAGCACTAAATTTACAAATTCGTTTTGATCTACTTTTAAAGTATCTGAAGTAAATAATTCATCTAAAACTTCACTTACGACGGTTCTAATTATTTTTCTTTCTTCAAAAGCTTTTTGCTCTTCATGGCTTTTTTCTAAATACGCAAGTTCATTTTGTGTATCTGCTTCAACCTTACAAACTAAAAGCTCGGCTTCTCTTTTAGCAGTTTTTACAAGCTCTTTGGCATTTTCTTTAGCTTGTTCCACGGCTTTTATAGCTTCATCTTTTTTGGCTTTTGATTCACGAAGCTTATCTTGGATAGCTTCTAGTCTAGCAGCTATAGAGTTTATTCTTCCTTTATATGCATTTTTCACCGGTTCAGCGATCAAATAATACAAAATTCCAGCAAATATAAGAAAATTTATAGTTCTAGCAACTATATCATAGTCGTGCTGTGCAGCTGCATTGCTGCTAGCAAATACAAATACCGGAATTAATAATAATGATATATATCTAAGTTTCATTTTAATTCCTTAAATCTTTGATAATTTTATGCCAAGACTACTTTTAAACTCAGGAAGTTTGGCTAACAGCATACTTTTTAATTCATCTTTTCTAGATACTAAATCTTTGGAAAAAAGTTCATACTCTGATTCTAAAGTCTCTTTTTTAGCTTGAATTTTTTTAGCGGCTTCATCTTTAGCTAAATTCAAAGCAGTTTGTTTGATAGAATTCGCTTCGGCTCTAGCACTCGATATGATTCTTTCGATATCGGCTTGATATGCTCCAACATCGCTAGCATTTTTACTTACGCTTTCTTCATCATTTTTTATCGATACATTTCTATCGTCGATAAATCTTAGAAGAGGTTTGTAAAGAATGGAATTTAGAACAAAAATCAGTCCTAAAAAAATCACAACCGTAACTATAAGTAACGGTAGATTAATTTCTAACATTAAATCTCCTTAATAAATTTCTTTGGCAAACGCAAAATAGTCCCGTATTTTACAATACTAAATACTAATTTTTACTGAATTTTTGCAATTAAATATTTAATTTCATCAGTATCTTTTAAATTTAATATAATTTTTTTCTTATTTATCTTACAATTTAATCCCAAATTTGAAAATGCTGCTTGAAGTAAGCTTAGATTGTCATTATAGTCTTGCTGTATATTATCTAAATTTGATGATTTATCTGATCTGTTTTTAAGTCTTTTTACAAGATTTTCCGTATCCCTTACATTTAATCTTTGACCAATGATCGTATCTACGACCATTTTTTCATCATCTTTTTTTAATCCAACTATGATTTTTGCGTGACCTTGAGTTAGTTTTCCATCTTCAATAAGTTTTTTTGTATCATCACCTAAAGTAAGCAAACGAAGCGTATTTGTGATCACGGTACGGCTTTTTTTTATAATATTAGATAAAGCTTCTTGCGTTATTTTATACTCTTCTATGAGCTCTTTATATGAATTTGCTAGCTCAATAGGGCTTAAATTTTCTCTTTGAATATTTTCTATAAGAGCTAATTCTCTTAAGTTTTTATCTTCTAAATTTGCCACTATGGCTTTTATGCTAGATCTTCCTAGCATTTTCGTAGCGCGAAGACGTCTTTCACCGGCTATAAGCGTATAACCATTTTTGTTTTGTATGACGATGATAGGCTGGATAAGTCCGTGTTTTTCTATACTTTGACTAAGTTCGCTTAATGCTTCTTCATCAAAATAAGTACGTGGTTGATATGGATTTGGGATTATTTTATCTATATCGATATCTTTGACTAAGTCCCTATTTAACTCTTTATCATACGCCTCTTCAACATCTGAAAGTATCGAACTAAGACCTCTACCTAATGCCATTTTTACCCCATTATCGAATATGCTAAATTTTGATACGCTATACTACCACTAGACTTGATATCATACAAAATAACCGGCTTACCGAAGCTTGGGCTTTCTGCGAGCTTAACATTTCTTGGGATTATAACAAAGCCTTCTTCACTACCTTCTACTTTAAATAATTTATTTTCAAAATGCTTTTTTAGATCGGCCACAGTCTCTTTTGAGAGATTATTTTGCGCACTATACATAGTCGGTAAAAATCCCTTAATATTTAACTTTGGATTTATAGACTTTTTGATAACTTTTACAGTGTTTAAGATCTGAGCAAGTCCTTCCATAGCGTAAAATTCGCATTGTATAGGTATGATAACACTATCGCTAGCGCTAAGTGCATTTATAGTAAGACTTCCTAGTGCAGGAGGACTATCGATGATAATAAAATCATAGCTATCCCTAAGTTCGGCAATTTTATTTTTTAGTATAGCCTTATAGTCTTTAGTTTGATCGTTGAACTCTTGTTCTATGCCGACAAGTCCTATATTTGACGGAGCTAGATGAAGCGATTTGATCTCTGTTTTTAGTATGATTTCACTAAGTTTTTTTCTGCCTGTTAGAACATGATATATGTTAAACTCATAATCGCTCCTACTAAAACCGAGTCCAGTTGTAGCATTAGCTTGTGGATCAATGTCTATCAAAAGAACTTTTTTTTCAGCCACGCCTAGCGATGCAGCCAAATTTACAGCTGTTGTCGTTTTACCTACGCCGCCTTTTTGATTGGCTATTGTTATAACTTCACTCATCTTAAAGAATACACCTTTTTATCTTTTATCATTATCGAGCCGTCGTTCAGCAAAATAGCGTCTCTAAGGCTCGTTAGCTCGCCATCTATATGGGTATTAAAAACTCTTGATTTCTCGAATTCTATCAGATATTTGCTAAAAATTTGCTTCCACGATATCTTTAAATTTAAATAATTAATAAATCCATCAACAATATTTGGCACTGAAATATCGATATCAAGGATATTTGCAAAACTTGGTGATTTTTTTAAATTTATTCCCATACCACACACATATACTGATTTTATTTTTGTCGTGATAACTCCACCGATTTTTTTATCACCCAGATAAAAATCATTTGGCCATTTTATCCAAAGTTTCGAGCCGCAACTCTTTAAAAATTCACCCATCAAACTAGCAAAATATATGCTAGCAGACGCTGTTTCTACGTCATTTGCAAGATCGTTTTCATTTATGCAAAAGCTAAAATACAAATTTCCCTCATCGCTTTGCCAAGAATGCCCCCTGCTCCCTACGCCGTTTGTTTGAGTACTTGCCACTAGGGCATAAGGCGGAGTTATGACTGCATTTTTTAGCATAAAAATGAGTTCTTCTTGAGTCGAAGGACAGCTTTCAACAAAACTTACTACCAACGCTTAGCCTTTTACCATTTATATAATCTTTTGCCAAAACACTTTTTTTTCCGGCTTCTTGAAGTACGTTTATCTCAATACTTCCATCATTTACACCAACTACAAAACCGTTTTGATCAATACGTAAAATTTCACCGATAGGACCTGATAAATTTGAAACTCTCATCTCTAAAATCTTAGTTTGATTTTCTAAAAAGATACCCGGCCAAGGATAAAAAGCTCTAAATTTAGCATAAATATCTTTAGCGTTTATTTTTAAATTTATAAGCCCGTCTTCTTTTTTTATCTTTGTACATTTGCTACTAAGTGCGCTAAACTGCTTTATAGGCGATATATTATCAAACTCGTCAAGTACTTTTATGCTCAAACTTGCAGCCATTTTTGCTAATTCGCAAAAAAGTTCGCTTGATTTTAGATTTGATATATCAATCAAGCTAAAGCCTAGCATATCTCCATCATCAAGACCTACTCCCATTCTCATAGCAGTTACGCCACTAAGCTTTTCGCCACGTAAAATCGCTTCTTGGATAGGACTTGCACCCCTAAATTTTGGGAGCAATGAAGCATGCAAATTTATACAAGGTGCGATATCTAAAATATCTTTTGGTAAAATTTGTCCATAAGCCGCAACTACGATAAAATCAGGTTTTAAAGCCTTAATATCATTTGCAGTGCTGCTATCTTTTAAATTTAAAGGTTGAAAAATAGGGATATCAAGCCCAGTTTGCAAAACTGTTTTTTTTACTTCTGGAGGAGTCAAGATCGCTTTTCTTCCTACTGGGCGATCGGGCTGCGTAAATACCGCAACTACGTTATAACCACCATTTTTTAATATAGCCTCTAAAATGACACTAGCATAATCAGGAGTCCCCATAAAAACTATATTTTTCATTGTTCGCCTTTGAAGATTGTACCACCTATTTGATTATTGTCTAGTAAAAATGCTCTTGCATCACTAAGGTCAAATCCACTAGCTAAAAACATATCTTTTTTATTGTCCATCAAAAACTTAGCAGCCAAAAGCTTTGTCGTAATGCCGCCCGTACCGTGTTTACTTCCTGTATCGCTAGTTTTATTTAGCTCTTCATCGCTTAAACTAGTAACTAGATGACGGATTTTTGCATTTTTATTTTCTCTTGGATCGCTGTCATAATAACCATCGATATCACTTAATATAACTAGCAAATCAGCGTCAAAATAAAACGAAACAGCGCTTGAAAGTCTATCGTTATCACCATAAACTATCTCGCTGATAGCGATAGCATCGTTTTCATTTATGATAGGTATAATACCGTTTTTCAAAAGACCATTTATAACGTTTAGTGCGTGATTTGTTTTTTTTCTTGAATCAAAGTCGCCTGCGCTAAGTAAAAGCTGAGCAGCTTTTTTACCAAATTTAGCCAAAGCTCTACTATAAATTTCCATCAAATAAGGCTGTCCTATAGCAGAGAGAATTTGTTTATTTACAACAGTAGTTCTTGGGATATCAAGCTTTGTTTGACCAGTACTTATAGCACCAGAACTTACCAAAATCACTTCGTATTTTAAGCTTAAATCATATAAAAACTCACACAGATGAGCGACTCTTTCTTCACTAACACTGTGATCGTCGCTGATCACGTGAGAACCTACTTTTATAACCACTCTTTTCATAAAAATATAGCCTTTAAATTTAAAAATAAATTTAATGATTATACTATTTTGCTACTTAAACTCAAGTATTAATATAAACGGAGTGATGCTAAGGTATTTGACAAAATGTCTTCGTCATACTTTTGACAAGACACTTTAATGATTTTTTGAGATATCTAGCTAAAATTAATTTTCGCCTTTCAAAATCTCCAAAAGTCCAAATTTAAGCTCTTTTAAACCATCTCCAGCGACGCTTGATATAGGAAGTACGAAAAACGGCTTTTGGCGATCGTATTCATAAATATCTTGTTTTTTATCAAATTTAAATTCACTCAAAAACTCTTCTATCTTTTCATCAGCGTCTCCTGCAGCGTCAAGGCGCGTCAAAGCTATAGCAAAGTCTCTTTTTGCTAGATTTGGCGAAAATTTCAAAACTTCACTTTTTAGAGTTTCAAACTGCTCTTTAAGTGAGCGATAGTTTGCTAAATCTATCATATAAAGTAGGACTTTTGTTCTTTCTATATGTTTTAAAAACTGTATTCCAAGTCCTTTTCCATCGCTTGCGCCTTCTATGATGCCTGGTATATCTGCCATGATAAATCCACTAAACTCATCAACTTCTACAAGTCCTAATTTTGGCGTGAGAGTTGTAAATTCATAATTTGCGATCTGCGGCTTTGCGTTTGATATACTTGAAATAAGAGTTGATTTGCCAACGTTTGGAAATCCTACTAAACCAACGTCTGCTATGAGTTTTAGCTCCAAACGGATATTTTTTGTCTCGCCCGGAAGTCCTGGTTGGGCTTTAGTCGGAGCTTGATTTACGCTTGTTTTAAAATGAACATTTCCAAGTCCGCCTTTTCCACCCACTAAAAATAGCTCTTTTTGACCTTCTACGGTAAGATCTAGCAGAAGATCATTTGTATCTGCGTCATAAACAGCAGTCCCTGGCGGAACGATAAGCTCGAGATTATCTCCTTTTCTTCCTGTCATATTTCTAGGAAGTCCAGGTACGCCGTTTGCGGCTTTCATAGATCTTTTACCTTTGTAGTTGGCTAGAGTGTGAGTGTTGTTATCTACTATAAAATAAACATCTCCGCCATTCCCGCCATCTCCGCCGTCTGGTCCGCCTAAAGGAACGTGTTTTTCGCGACGAAAACTAGCACATCCCTGACCGCCTTTGCCACTACTTACACTAAAACTTGCACTATCTATAAACATAAAATATCCTTAAATTTAGGGGAGATTATAATAAAAAATTGCTGAAATTAAAATAGAAGAGATAGCCCAAAATGGGCTATGAGTTACGCTGCAGGATAAACAGAAACTTTTTTTCTGTCTTTGTCTTTTCTTTCGAATTTAACAAAACCATCAACAAGTGCAAATATAGTATGATCTTTTCCAATACCTACGTTATTGCCCGGATGAGTTGCTGTTCCTCTTTGGCGGATTATGATATTTCCAGCTCTTACAAACTCGCCACCGAATTTTTTTACACCTAAGCGGCGACCTATACTATCACGGTTATTTTGGGTTGAACCTTGACCTTTTTTGTGTGCCATACTTTACTCCTTAGGCTTTTATACTTGAAACTTTAACGCGAGTGTATTGTCTTCTAAAACCGCGTTTTAATTTTGAGTCTTTACGTCTGCGTTTTTTGTAAATAACGACTTTTTTGTCTTTTCCTTCACAAACTACTTCTAAGACAACTTTTGCACCACTTACGAACGGCGCACCTACCTTTAAACTGCCATCATTAACTACTAAAACTTCGTTAATCTCGACACTTGACTTTGCTTCGGCTTCAAAATGATCTAAATTTAGGAAGTCACCTTCACTAACTTTATACTGTTTTCCGCCGTGTTTGATAATCGCGTACATCAAACTATCCTTTATAAATTTGGTAGACCAAAAAGCATTTCTAAATTTAAAATATAGAAAATTTTAGGGGCTTATTTTGGTTATGGAATGTGGATTATACTCAAAATTATATAAATTTCAGTTGAAAATAAATTCAAAATTATAGCTTATATATTACATAAATTAAAATTTAACATTTTATCATTTATATTGTTTTTTGAGATTTTCTACTTTTTATTAATACCAAAATTCCAAAAATTCCAAGTAAAAGCCCTATCGCACTTAGTATTCCCTGATATTTTATATAAGCCAATTCGTCGTATTTTTCCACACTAAAGTCATCATTCACAGTCACGCTAAACTCACTCTTATGCTCACCGTGATCACTAAAAGCAGTAAGTTCTACGCGGTAAACTCCTGATTTTGGAGGTAAAAAAGCAAATTTGCCATAAGCATCAGTTTGAGCATGAAGTAAAGCTATCGCAGAATCTCCTTCATAAATATCTATTTTACCGTAAGCCACTGGAGTATTTTTTGTAAAATTTGCTGATATTATAATGGCTTTGCCGGTATTTACAGCGTAACTGACACCATGAGCAAAGCCAAAAACGACGCACAAAAATGCTATTAATACAAATTTCATTATTTTAACTCAAAAGATATGGAACTTTGTAAAAGCAAAGTATTTGCATTTGGATCTTGCAACTCTTGCTCGCTATCTATAGCTGCGATTATATTTAGTCCTTTTTCTTTTATCTCGATCTGAGCTATACCAAATTCATTTGTAATGACTTTACTCTCTTCTTTCCCAACTTCAAAACCGATACCTTTTATAGGCGCTCCATTTTTCAAAACAAGCACTGGCAAATAATCTCCGATCTTTAGTTTAAATGGATCACTCAAAGCTATAACTTCTAATTTTAATCCAATAGGAGATGTCAAATTTGGATTCCACGAAAAATATGTTTTACCTAATTTAACACTTCTAGAAGTTGAAAATACTACACCATTTGCCGCACTTTTTCCACCATCTACAAAAGCTCCACCTTTATCACTCTCTACCCAATATCCGGCGTCGAATGCGCTTGTTATGATAGCTGGTTTTGCAGCAGTAATAACCTCTGGAGTTTTATTTTCTCCAAAATGATAATTTATGCCGGTTTTAATTTCTTTTGAATTTAAATCATAAGCATTTGCTGCTATTAGTTGATTTGCCTTATATGGAACAAAGTCTCCATGAGCCCAAAACTTCACCTCGAATTTATTTGTACCGATATTTTCCGTAATAACTTGATGAGCACAAAGTGTTGTGACAGTGCTTATCACTGCAACTAAAAATAGTTTTTTATACATAAGAGTCTCCTAAATAATACTAAAATAATTTTAGTATTATATTTATATAATATAAATTTATAATAAATAAAAACATTTTATTTTATTTAGTAATACTAAAAATGGTAAAAACTATTTTAATAAATATTTTAGTCAAGTCATAAAATAATATGGAAAACAAGAAATGATGAATAGAGTTCGCTCCAAAATATGGAGCGAAAGATTATTATAGCTCTGGTTTTGGAGTTTTATCAGTGCTTCTTGGGAACATTGGGTAAGTAACTTTTGGCATTTCACCTGTTAGTGAATTTAAGAATGTTACTATGCTTTTTGCTTCTGCATCACTTATTTCGATACCTAATTGAACACTACCCATAGTTTTAACAGCTTCTTCAAGTGACCATATAGCACCATTGTGGAAATATGGAGCAGTTTCAGTGATATTTCTTAAAGTTGGAGTTTTAACCATACCGTTTGCATCGCCTTTGAAATCGCCAATATTTGCGAATTGGTATTTTCCAGCTACTTCAAATGCTTGCATAGAACCGCCCAAATTTACACCTGTATGGCAGCTTACACAACCTTTATCAAGGAATAATTTAAGACCTGCTTTTTCATCTTTTGTTAAAGCTTTTTTGTCGCCTTTTATGAATTTATCAAATCTTGAAGGAGTAAGAAGTGTTCTTTCAAAACTTGCTATAGAATCAGCGATGTTGTCAAATGTAACGCCTTCGTTACCATAAACTTTTTTAAACTCAGCTACATACTCAGGTAAAGATGCTATTCTCTCAACCGCAAGTGCTGCTGGAGTAGCCATCTCAGGCTCAGCTTCGATTGGTCCTTTTGCTTGATCTACTAAAGTCATAGCACGACCATCCCAGAATTGTGTTGTGTTTAAAACTGAGTTATAAACTGTTGGAGAATTTAGATGATGTGGGTTTGCAGTCCATTTATGACCAACCGCAGCAGCTATACCGTCAGTACCGCCAAGTCCTAGATTGTGACATGTATTACAGCTTATGATTCCGCTTTTTGATAGTCTTGGTTCAAAATAAAGTTTTTTACCAAGCTCAGCTTTAGCTTCACTAAATTTATTTGGTGTAACACCTATCTCTTTAAGCATAGCATCAACTTGTTTTTGATCGCTTGGTAGTGCAACTAGACCTGCATTTTTTGCCTCTTTTAATAAATCAGCATCACTTATAGCAAACATCGAGCTTGCAACTAGAACAGAACTTAAAAATAAAACTGAACCTTTCATGGTCATCTCCTTACATAGTTGTAGTAAATATAATGAAATTGTATAGTAACCAAAATTAAGTTATAATAAATTTTATTGTATTCTAAATATTATTAGAACTTTATTTTTTAAATTTAGAGTAATATTATAAATTTTAATTATATTATTTAAGAGATTATTTATCTTTTTATGGCTATTTTAGCGGTATTTTTTAGAAATATAAATTTTTATTATAAATTAATTTTATATTAAAATATAATTTTAATTTTATTAGAAAATTGTTACTTTATTACACAATAAATTAAAAAATGTAATAAATTTATTGTTTTTAAAAAAGATTATTGTGAAATTTAAAAAATATTTCAAAGAATCCAAATATTTTCAATGGATCCTTTGAATTTAAAAGATTAGATGTTTGCGTTTTTGATAAGCACTCTTTTGCGATAAATATTTGAAACTTCAGTCGCATCACCAACCAAAAGAGCATTTGTAGAACAAACTGCGGCACACATAGGCACCTTACCTTCAGCAATTCGGTTTTGACCATAAAGATGACGCTCAGCTTCGCTGTTTGTCTCTTCTGGACCACCTGCACACATAGTACATTTATCCATCTCACCTTTGATGCCAAACGCTCCGTCTCTTGGAAACTGAGGAGCACCGAAAGGGCAAGCGTATAAGCAGTATCCGCAACCTATACACTTATGTTTGTCGTGTAAAACTATGCCGTCTTCTCTTATGTAAAAGCATTGTACCGGACATACTTGAGCACAAGGTGCGTCAGTGCAGTGCTGACACGCGATAGTGCTAGATACTTCTTTGCCTTCCACACCATCATTTAAAGTGATGACTTTGCGGCGGTTTATTCCGACTGGAACTTCATGAGCTGAACTACAAGCAACTTGACACGCAAAACAGCTTATACATCTGTTTTTATCTACATAAAATTTCATTCTTGCCATTTTAAATTCCTTGCTCATTTCTCATCAAAAAACGAAGTTTTAAACATACTTTGATCTTTGGCACGTTCAAGCCTACAAAGTCCTGCATTAAACTCTGAAATTTGAGTGTTTATATCAAAACCATAGTTTGTAACTGTATTTGAGCTCTCACCAATAGTATAAGGTTTAGTTCCTTCTGGATATCTATCGCTTAGATCTACCCCTTGCATAATACCCGCAAAGTTATATGGCAGACATATTCTATCAGGAGTAACGCTATGACTATGGATGCATTTTACTTTTATCTTTGTGCCTTGCGGACTATGTATCCACATCATCTCTCCATCTTGTATGCCATATTTCAAAGCAAGCTCTGGATTTACATGAGCAAACATTTCTGGAGTTATATGGGCCAAATATTTACTAGTTCTCTCAAGCATTCCTGCACCACTTAAATTTACTAGACGCATTGAACTAATGATAGTAGGGAAATCCTTACTCCAATCTTGAGCCTTTTGCTCACTTATAAATTTAGTAGATACCCTAAAATTTCTAGCTTGATCATCAAAAGTAGGATACTTCTCTACTAGATCTTGACGTGGAGAGTGAAGCGGTTCTCTATGTTTTGGATACTGATCTGCAAATTCCCAAACTATCGCTCTTGCTTTTGCGTTTCCACAAGGGCTAACACCAGCTTCTTCGCATTTTTTGACTATAATTCCACTATAGTCCATGCTCCAGCTACTACCCATCTTAGCTTTTTCTTCTTCGCTTAGAGTGATGCCTAGAACTCTTTCTATATTTTCTTTAGTGATCTGAGGATAACCACCTTTTACTTTTGATCCAGGAAGCGTAACGGCGTCTTCTGCTAATTGACTAACACCATTGTGCTCAAGTCCAAAACGGTTTCTAAATCCCATACCGCCTTTCCAAACAGGTTTTGTAACATCATAAAGAACTGGACTGCCTGGATGATTTTTATTCCAACAAGGCCAAGGAAGGCCGTAATACTCTCCTGCTACAGGGCTACCTGGTTTTCCCATCAATGTATCTGGATCGAAATTCTCCCAGTTTTCTTGATGTTTTTTTAGACGATCTGCAGTACGTCCGTTATTGCCGATACTTTGAGTAGTTCTTGCTATCTCATTTGTAGCATCATCTGGCCATACAAAGCTATCTTTTACTTTTTTGATTTCTCCATCAACTACATCAAGCATCATACCTTTTACGTACTCGTCATAAAAACCAAATTTTTTAGCAAATTCCATCATAATTTCTTGATCTTGTTTTGCCTCATAAATCGGAGGTATAACTTGACTTCTCCACTGAGCAGAACGGTTTGTAGCGCTTACGTATCCACTACTTTCAAACTGAGTTGAAGCAGGAAGTATATAAATTCCATCTTTTCTATCGCTTAAAACTGCTACTTCATTTACAAATGGCTCTACTACTACAAGCATATCTAATTTATCTATAGCCTCTTGTATTTTTGTAAGATGAGCCATAGATGTGATACCAGTACCTTGTACCCAAAGTACGCGTAAATTTCCACTTGAAAATGTATTTTCCTCTTTTAAAACGCCTTGCCACCATTTAGATAGAGAATAGCCTTTTTCATTTCTCCAATTTCTATCTTCTGGATTTTTTGGATCATGATAAAAATACTCTTTAAATTTAGTATTTTCCACATCTTCGCCGAGCTTTTCTCTAGGTTCTTTGACGCTAGTTGCGAAACGTTTTATAAATTTATCGTAGTCTTGTCCCCAACCTTTGCAAAAGTGTTTCCACGCAGCATCACCCAAACCATAATATCCAGGAAGTGAGTCTGCAAGATTGTTCATATCTGTCGCACCTTGAACATTGTCGTGACCACGAATAATATTACATCCGCCACCATTTTGCCCTACATTTCCTAGAACTAATTGCAAGATAGAGTAAATTCTAGTATTAGAACTACCAACTGAGTGTTGAGTAACGCCTAACGCCCACGCCAAAGTCGCAGGTTTTGTCGTAGCAAAAACTCTAGTGATCTCTTTTAGTTGCTCTGCTGGGATACCTGTGACATTTTCTGTCTCTTCAGGAGTCCAATGCTCAGCTTCTTTTCTTATCTGATCGATCGCGTAAGAGCGATTTTTTATAAATTCTTTATCTTCCCAACCATTTTTAAAGATTAAGTGAAGCATACCATAAGCAAACGCTATATCTGTTCCTGGTCTAAGTCTTACGTAATAATCAGCTTTTGCAGCAGATTTTGTATATACAGGATCAACTACGATAAGTTTGCAGTTATTTCTATCTTTTGCTTGAAGCATATGCTTAAATCCTATAGGATTTGCAACTGCTGAATTTGCTCCGATTAGAAGTATAGCTTTTGAATTTGCTGTCACATCGCCAAAATGATTTGTCATCGCGCCATAACCCCAAGTATTGGCCACACCGGCCACTGTTGCGCTATGTCAAATACGTGCTACGTGATCTATATTATTTGTTCCCCAAAAAGCTGCAAATTTTCTAAAATAAAATGCTTGTTCATTACTAAATTTAGCCGAACCCAAAAACTCAACGCAGTCTGGCCCATCTTCTTTTCTGATCTCTAGCATTTTATCGCCGATTTCATTTATAGCGGTTTCCCAGCTGATCCTCTCCCATTTGCCATTTACTTTTTTCATAGGATATTTGATGCGTTGTTTGGATTTTGTAAGATCGATCTGATCTATACCTTTACAGCAATGACTTCCTTGAGATATCGGGTGATCTATAGCCATATCTTGTCTTATCCAAACACCGTCTTTTACCTCAGCTTCTATACCGCATCCAGCAGAACATATCGAACAAATAGTTCGAACTTTTTTTGAACCCGGAAATGGGTTTTTTATCTCTTCATTAGTAGCAGTTCTTATAGTATCGTTTTCTTTGCCAAAAGCCAAAGTGCTTCCCGCGCCAAGAGCAGCTAGCTTTAAAAACGACCTTCTGCCTATATGAGATTCACTCATTTTAAGCCTTTCAGTATGCTATTTTATAGTATTTACTCCAAGCTTCACTTTGCCAGTAAAGCACCTCTTTTTTCTTTGTTTTTCCTCTAACAACGCCGTTTGAATCTGCATCGCTATAAGCTTTAGAGCTAGCTAGCGCCGAAGTCGCAGCGACTCCTGCGCCTGCAATAGCGCCTATTTTTAAAGCTTTTTTTAGAAAATCACGTCTATTTTCCAAAGCAACTCCTTTATAAAGTAAAATATATTTTACTTGTATTTGCGATCTATTTTACTTAAAAGCGAATCAAACTATAATAACTTATGGAGATTAATAATTTAAATTTATTTATATTTCAAAATATATAAATTTATATTGTAGTAAATTCATCCCAATTTATCTTACTTTTTTGTGTAGGCATCTTCGTTTGGTATGGCTTTTTACTCATAGAAATTTCAGCCATACTTTTTTCAAAAACAGGTGCTTTAATGCCTAAAATAGAGCGTTCTAAGGCGATAAAATTTCTATAGATATTTGCATAAGCTTTGAAGAAATTTGCAGCCTTATGTTCGCTTAACATTTTAGTAAATTCATCAGAAAAATCATTTATAATTTTTTCAAATAATTCTCTTGATAATTTGAGATCACTTTTCAAAAATGTAGCCATCAGTCTAAATACGAATCCTATATAATCCTCGCTAGCTTTGCACTTTTGCGAATTCCTTCTAAAGTTGCTACTTTTTAAGATTTCCATAACTTTTAAACGTTTATTGCCATCATCTCTTCCTTCGTCATAAAAACTAGCACTCAAAGGAACATTTACATAACTCAGATCAAAAAATACCGAATTTTGTTCATTTTTAAATTTATCAAAATCAAAACCCAAAATAGTCTCAAAATCGCTTATATTTGACTCATCTATAGGACTTTTTGATAAGTAATGGGCCTGCTCTAAAAAGCTCTTAAAGCCTGAACCATTTTCATCAAAAAACAGAGGATAAGCCAAAAATTCGTAATAATAACTCCTGCCCACATCTAAATCACTCATCAAATTCTCCTTTTTCTATCTGCTCTTTTAACATCAATTTTGCTTTACATTCAGCACAGCAATAAAGCGTTCTTAGCTTTACTGGATTACCAGCAAATAAAGGCTTTAAGGTATTTGCTATCTTTTGTACAGACTTTGCAGTGGCAAATTCCTTTCCGCACTCTACGCATTTAAATAGCTCATCTTTAGCCAAAGTTTTATACTCAAAATAGCTATTTTTAAGCTCCATACCATCCCTATAAACTTTTAAAGTATCTTTCTCGGCACAGCTTGTTTCGCAGTATCCACAAGTAGTGCAAACCGAAGCGTTAAATTTGATAGAATTATCACTTTTATCAGCGTATAAAGCTCCGACGTTACAGGCTCCGACACAGCTCAAGCAAAGCGTACAGCTATCTTCATTTATAGCGATCTTGCCGTATCTTACCCACTCTTTTGGAGCAGTTTGGCCAAAATCATTTTCCCCTACCAAATGTTTAACTCTTTTAGCAAATATCTCTCTTTTGTTTAAATTCGTCTGTAGAAGATCGAATTTACTTCCTTCTATAAACTCAGCAAGCTCTAAAACAGCTTCTATATCACTCTCATCTGCTAATAAAATAGCCTTTTTACCATAGGCTTTTTCGTAAATTTCATTTATCAGATCTACACTATCTTTTGTACCGTCGCCCAAATTCTTTGTTAGTAAAATGACAGTAGCTCCAGTCGTTTGAACTAAATTTAAAAGGTAAGATTGATCTAGAAAATTTACTGTTTTTAACATAAGCGGTAAAACTTTATCTTTTAGCTTAATGCTTAGATCATCTAAATTTATACTCTCATCAAGAATGAGCGCTATATGATCCTCATAAAATTTGCTTATAAACTCAAAGCCCTGTCTTGGGTTCATTCTCCATTCGATTGAGCCACTTGGACAAACACTCGCGCAAAGTCCGCAAGAGACGCAGTCTATATCAGAAAATACAAGCTCTCTTTTTTCATCATCTTTCATGATGGCAACACTTGGACAAATATCTACGCATTTAGCACAGTGCTCGCTCCTACGCCTATGATACTGACAAATACTATCATCGTAGTTTATGACCTTTTTATAATCAAATTTCGGACTTACGCTCCCAACCAAATTTAATATCTCATTCTCATTTAAACCATCTATCTCAAAACAACCGCTTTGCCTTAACATAAAGTCTTTTGCGCCACGTACAAGCAAGATATCAAAATCGCAACAGACGCTGTCATCACCAAAGTCGCTAGTTTCTTTCGTATTATTATTAACCTTTAAAATTCCACATAAATCGCCGATTTGTCCGTATATCAGCTCTACTTCAGCGTGAGTTATCTTTATGACGTTAAATCCAAGCTCTTTTAGTGATTTTTCGATGTTTTCACTCTCGTTACTCACAAGTAAGATATTTTTACCTATCTCTTTACTAAAATCGACATCCAAAGCGTAATCAAACTCACTAGCTCTGATCTCATATAACTTTAGTGAATTTTTTGCTTTTGTTAGAGTATTTTCGAGCGTATTTTTAAGATAAAAATTTATCTCTGGAGCATAAATGAGCGCGTCAAGCTCCTTTGAATTCGCTACTAAAAATTTATCATTCGTTTTTTTATTTAAAACTGCTATTTTATCGCTAAGAACTATCTCGTCTTTGCATAAAAATGCAAATTCTTGCATTAATTTTCCTTGTATAGAATTTGCTTTTATTTTATAGTTTTTTGAATTAATCCATGCTGAGCAATTATAACTAATCATTATTATAAAAGGAAAAACAAAAGTAAAAAATGTTATACTTAATCTAAATTTAAGATGGAAAAAGATGACAATGAAACTACCCAAAATCGACAAGATAGTAAATTTAAAACAGTTTGAGAACGGCTTTAAACCAGCTCTTTTAGAGATTGCAAAAAAAGTTATAAACAAGCTAAGAGAGGACAAAAACTCTGAAATAAAAGAAAATGAGATAATAGATCTTATAGCAAAAGATTACGCCAAATTTGAAAACTTATGCACGAAAAATTTGATAAATGCAACCGGAGTCGTAGTACATACAAATCTTGGCAGAAGCCCTATTAGCAAAGAGATCATAGAAAAAATAACTCCACTTATCAGCTCGTATTCAAATTTAGAATACGACATCGGCAGTGGAAAAAGAGGCGATAGATACGGTTTTACGAGTTATTTATTTAAGTTAATGCTAGGCTGCCAGGACGCACTTATAGTAAATAATAACGCTGCAGCTGTATTTTTAGTGCTAAACACTTACGCAAAAGATAAAGAGGTCATAGTAAGCAGAGGCGAACTAGTAGAGATAGGCGGAAGTTTTAGAATTCCAGAAGTCATGGCAAGTAGCGGATGCTTGCTAAAAGAAGTCGGCACCACAAACAAAACGCGTCTTAGCGACTATGAAAACGCCATAAATGAGAATACAAATGTTATCCTAAAAGTGCATAAATCAAACTACGATATAGTCGGATTTAGCGGGGAAACAAGCATAGAAGATATCTCAAATTTAGCTAAAAAATCAAATTTGATAAGCTACTACGATCTAGGAAGTGCTTACGTAAATGAGCTACCTTTTAATCTCGGCAAAGACGAAAAGAGTCTAAAAAAAGTACTTCAAAGCGGCGTGGATCTAGTAAGCTTTAGCGGTGATAAATTATTTGGAAGTACACAATGTGGGATAATTTTAGGTAAAAAAGAGCTTATAGATAAGCTAAAACAAAATCAGCTTTTAAGAATGCTAAGAGTAGATAAAATCACACTTAGTATATTAAATGAAACTATAAAAGCATACTTAAATAAAGAATATAAACTAATAAAACCGTTAAATCAAATTTACAAAAACGTTAATGAACTTGAGATTTTGGCCAAAAACGTTGCTAAAAATATCAAATTTAAAACCCAGATCAAAAGCACTAAAACATTCATCGGCGGTGGAAGCTTACCAAACACGCCATATCCTAGTGTAGCACTCGCATTTTTAGGGAATGCAAACTCTTTTGAGCAAGAATTTCGCCAAAAAGGCATAATCGGACGTATTGAAGAGGGTAAATTTATACTAGATTTTAGATCTATTTATGAAGATGAGATTCCAAATTTGATCAATAAAATAAACGAGGTAAATGGTGAATAACTTAATAATAGGCACGGCTGGACACATAGATCACGGAAAAACCGCTCTTATAAAAGCATTAAACGGTTTTGATGGAGATGAGACAAAAGAAGAAAAAGAGCGAGGGATCACGGTAAATCTTAGCTTTTCAAATTTATCAAATGCTTCTTCAAATATAGCATTTATCGATGTTCCTGGTCACGAAAGCCTTATAAAAACTATGATAAGTGGAGCATTTGGATTTGACGCGGCGATGCTTGTAGTAGCAAGCAACGAAGGACTTAAACCTCAGAGCAAAGAGCATATCGCCGTGCTAAATTTGCTAAATGTAAAAAATATAATCCTAGTCATAACAAAGTGCGACCTAACAAATACTCTAGCTCAGCAAAAAGTACAAAGCGAAGTAAAAGAGTTCATAAAAGAGTATAAAAATTTAAGTATATATGAAACATTTTTTGTAAGTATAAAAGATCCTAGTAGCATAGAAGAGCTTAAAAATTATCTCTTTACGTTAAATCCGAAAAAACACGACGAAACTGCACTTTTTAGATATTACATAGATAGAGTTTTTAGCCTAAAAGGTCATGGAGTGATAGTCACTGGAAGCGTACTAACTGGAAGCGTAAAGCTCTCAGATAAGCTTTTAAATTTGGACATAAACGAAATATTTAGCGTACGTTCCTTAGAAGTTCACGCTCAAAACAAAGATATAGCATTTGCTCCAAACAGAGTAGCGCTAAATCTTAGCGGCAACAATACTCATAAACTAGAAAAAGGGCAAATTCTAAGCAAGAAAGGATTTTGGCGAGGATTTTTTGAGGCGGATTGTTTTGTGAATACTAGCATATCTCACGGAAGCGAACTGCTTTTTTGTGTAGGGACAAAACAAGTAAATGCCAAAGTTTTGCATCTAAAAGATGGTTTTTACACTTTTAAATTTGATAAAAAAATGTTTTTGCAGTTTGATGAGCTGTTTATTTTACTTAAAGAAGGTAGAGTAATAGGCGGCGGAAGAGTGCTAAATCCAGTAAATGAACCACTTAAAAAAGAGCAAAAAATAGCACTTTTAGACGCACTCAAAGAAAAAGATTTTTTATCTGCTTTTGCTAGACTCACAAACATTCATAAACACGGATTTGGATTGATATCAAGTGTGCAAAGATTTGGCTTAAACCAAGAAGACGCGCTTAGCTTGGCTAAAAACTTAAATGATGTATTTGTAGATATAAAAAACGGGTGTATCTACGGTAAAACTGCCTTTAAAGATGTTATGGAATTTGTAAATTTCATCATACTTAAAAATCCAAATGCCCTGTTTTCTTCTTCAAGTATAAATTTAAAACTAAACTGGGCTTCGCAAGAGCTCATACAAAAAGTTCTAAACGAGCTAGAAGCCAAAAAAATCATTCAAAAAAACGGTGGAATTTATACTAAATTTGGAGCTGATTTTGACAAACTAAGCCTTAGTTTGGAAGATAAAATTTATGATATTTTAAAAGAGCAAAATATAACTCCAGAGGCACCATACAATATATATGATAAACTTGATATAGATAGGACTTTAGGCGACTTAGCGTTAAAAAAACTCACAAAAGCAAAAAAAGTAGTAAGACTAGAACACAATCTTTTTATCGAAGAAAACGCCCTTTCAAACATCATGCAAAACTTGAGAAATATCATCAAAAAAGAAGGTTTTGCAAACATAACAAACGTAAAAGCGAATTTAGGACTGAGCAGAAAATACGCTCTTGCTTACTTAGAATATTTGGATAATTTTAAAGATATTACCAAATTTGAAAATGATAGGGTTTTTGTTTAGAAATAATTCCTATAATTTAACAATTTTATATAAGGGTAATGAATGAAAAAAATAATTGTATGTAGTTCTTTGATAGCGGCTAGTTCTTTGTTTGCTATAAGCGACGCGGATATTTTAGAGCTATTTAGCGCAGCTAGCGTTCAAGGTTTAAGCGTAAAAGTTGATTCAAAAAGCAAATTAGAAGGCACAAAATTTGAACAAGTAGTCATAGAGATCACAGACGGAAAACAAAGCCAAAAACAAGTTTTATTTACTGATGGGAAATATATATTTCCAGATGTTATAGACATAGATAAAAAAACTTCTTATGCAAGCCATTTTAACGAAATACAAGAAAAAGCGGCTATGAAAGGTGCTTATAAAAGCCTTGGAGAAGTTTTGAAAAAAGAAGGAAAGTCAAGGATTATAGAGCTAGGAAACGATCCTAAAAAACCTACAAAATATCTATTTACAGATCCAGACTGTCCATACTGCAGACTTGAGCTAGACAAGATCGAAAAAGATCTTGAAAATCTAAATTTAAAAGTAGTAATGGCGCCGATTCCTAGCCACGGCGAAGATGCCATAAAAAAATCAATCGCGATATATAAAGAAGTAAAAAACGCATCAAGCGATGAGCAAAAGATAAAAATCTTTAGAAAATACTATGCAAAAGATGCAAAAGCTCCAGCAAATATAACAGATGCTGAAGTCAAAAAAGAGCAAATTGCCATAAACAGATACTTTGAAACAGGCGCTATAAGAGGTGTACCTACGATGATCGACGAGAGTGATCTAAAATAACATAGGGCTTTATAAGCCCTATCTCTCAAGCAGAATTCAAAAAATCATAATTATAAATTTTTAACATAAACTTACTTCTATGTATGACCATAATAGTTCTTTTGAAAAATAAATTTGATATAATTATAAAAAAATTAGAGACTTAAGTTTATGAAAAGCATTTGTGTTATTCCGGCACGTGGCGGAAGTAAAAGGATTCCACATAAAAATATAGTTGATTTTCTTGGCAAACCGCTAATTAGCTATGCAATAGATGCGGCCAAAGAAGCCGAAATATTTGATGAGATCATAGTCTCCACCGATGATGAAATGATAGCAAACATAGCTATGAGATACGGTGCAAATGTGCCAAATCTCCGTCCAAAAGAGCTTAGTGATGACTTTACAAGCAGTGATGATGTTGAAGATTTTGTCATAAAAGAGCTTAGTGCGCAAGGAAGAGATTTTGATATATCATGTCAGCTTTACGCTACTGCGGTACTATTGCAACCTAAATTTTTAAAATTAGGATATGATGCGCTTATTGATGATAAAAATCTACAATACAGTCTTGGAGTTTGCGAATTCTCGTCATCTATTTTTCGCTCATTTGAACTAGTTAAAGATAGATGCAAAATGTTTTATCCACAGCATTATCTCACTCGTTCACAAGACTTACCAAAAGCTTATTTTGATGCTGGACAATTTTGTTTTAGACGCCTAAGTATGCCAAGAAAAATAAATGTATTTACCGAATGCACAAAGGCCATCATCTTGCCTAGAGAGCTAGTTTGTGATATAGATACACCACAAGACTTAGAATTTGCTAAAAAGCTTTATAAAGTAAATAGAAATGAATATTAATAAGCTAAAATTTCCACTAGTTGTTAAACCGAGCGATAGAAGTGCAGGAAGAGGCGTAGTAAAAGTAAATAATATTTCTGAACTAAAAATAGCCTACAAAGAAGCAAAATCTTTTGCTACAAACGGTATAGTTTTAATTGAAGAAGTTTTAGATGGAAAACAATTTAGTGTCGAAACTATAAGTGAAAATGGCATACATATCATTGTAGCTATAACGGAAGAATTTTTTCGACAAGGTAAATATGAAGATGATTTTTTAGAAGTAGGACATTTAATTCCTGCTCGTTTGAATGATAAAGAAAAATCCAAAATTCAAAAAGAAACTTTAAAAATTTTAGATGCATTTGAAATCAAATTCGGTGCTTGTCATATTGAACTAAAACTTGATATTAATGGTGTAAAGATCATAGAAATCGCAAGCAGAATGGGTGGTTGGAGAAATACTCTTATAAGAGATGCTTACGGATATAATATAAATGAAATGCTTTTAAATGTAAGTTTAAATAAAAAAATGAAATTTAAAGAACAAAAAAATAAATTTAATGCTATTGTAAATTTTATCTTTACAAAAGACGATTTTGAACATTATAAATGGACTAGAAAAAAATATCCAGAATTTATCAGTGATGATTTTGTAAATGCAAAAGATGATACTAAATTCTTTTATGCTAGCGATCTGCTTTGCTCAAATGGATTTTATTATTTAAAAATACCACCAAAAACAGATATGAAACAGTTTTTACCAAAAGGATATAAATGATCAAAAAAGAACATTACTTTATCATTGGCGGTGGAAGTTTGCAACTAGAATTCTTACGCTGCGTAAAAGAAAATGGATTTATAACTCACTGTTTTGATTATGATCCAAACTGTATTTGCAAAAATGAATGCGATTTTTTTCATCTAATTAGTATTGGCGAAAAAGAAAAAATTTTAGAACTAGCTAAATTTTATAATATTGTCGGCATCGGCACTACTGCAACAGAACTTGGAAATATTACGGTTTGCTATGTAGGTCAAAATTTGGGTCTTGCTACAAATTCTTATGAAACAGCTTTAAACACAACGGATAAGAGTAGAATGAAAAAGATTTTTACTAAATTTAATATACCTACTGCCAATTATATTGAAATTTCAAATGAAACTGAATTTGAAGAATTATTAAACAAAATGGGGGGGGGTATAACCGAATTTCCACTAGTTGTTAAACCAAGCGATAGAAGCGCAGGAAGAGGAGTAAAAAAAGTAAATAATATTTCTGAACTAAAAATAGCCTACAAAGTAGCAAAAGATTTTGCTACAAACGGTATAGTTTTAATTGAAGAAGTTTTAAAAGGAAGACAATTTAGTGTCGAAACTATAAGTTCTAATAAAGAGCATAAAATAGTAGCAATAACAGAAGAATATTTGCGTAAGGGATATTATAAGAATGACTTTTTAGAAACACAACAATTAATTCCAGCTAGAATTTCTAAAGCCAGGCATCAAGACATAGAGTATCAAATTATAAAAATTTTAGATGCATTTGAAATCAAATTCGGTGCTTGTCATATTGAACTAAAACTTGATATTAATGGTGTAAAGATCATAGAAATCGCAAGTAGAATGGGCGGTTGGAGAAATGTACTAGTAAAAAACTCTTATGATATAGACTACAACTATCTACTTTTAAAAGCAAGCTTAGGTAGGAAGTTAGATGACATAAAATGCAATGCGGAAAATTTTTGCTTAGTTAAAATCATTTTTACGCAAAAAGACTATAATTTTTATCTGCATGTTAAACAAAGATATCCACAAATGATAATAAATAATAACGTGTTTATAACAAATGAAACAAAATTTGACTACTCATCGGACTTGCTTGATGCAAAAGGATATTATTATATCAAAATACCTAGCACCGATAATCCTAGCAAATTCATAAAAGGTATTATAACTGAGTCAAATCCGAAAATAACCGCAAAATCTTCTCACTAGCAAATGCGGTATCTACTTCGTCTTTGAATACAAGATGGCTATTTTTCGGAAGCTCTGCTTCTTGATTAAGCCCTACCATATTAATAGTATTATTTTTAAAAAAATTCTTACTGTCTCGCTTTTGTCGAATTTCGAGAGAGACGTCAAGAAAAATTTCTAAATAAACTTTGAAATTTTCACGATTAAAATCCCTAACTTTATCAAACATAGAAATAGTGGCAAGTACAACTACGAAGCCTTGATCAACTAGAATTTTAGCAATTTTCACATAATACATAGCCATAGACATTCGTCCATTACTAGTATAGTCAAAATTATGAACGCATTCTCTCAAAGTATCTCCATCTAAAAAAATAGCCTTTATACCTTTATTTACTTGAAGGCTTGCTACTACTTGCTTTGCTAATGTACTTTTACCACTTCCGCTAAATCCTGTTATATATATTAAAGCCCCTTGCAAAATTTCTCCTTGAGCTTTAAAATATCCTTTGGTCTACCAAGATCCTTTCTGGCGCCTTTACTTACTCTTATCTCTAAAAATATAAGTTTTTGTGAATCTTTTATTCTATCTAAAACAGATATTAGTTCATTTTTTGAACTAACACTATAGCTCTCATCATATCCACAAGATTTAGCAATCAATGTAAAATTACCATTTTTTGCATTTGTTTCTTGCCCACCGACACTATCGTGAGCGAAATTATTTAATACCACGTGGATAAATTTAGCTCCTTTAAAGTTCAAAATAGAACCCATATGCATTATAAAAGATCCATCTCCATCAAGACAAATAACCCTATTTTTGCTAAATTTATCTATCATAAAAGCAATTGAACTTGCAAATCCCATAGAGCCAACTACTAAAAAATCATTTTCATGACCTTGATTCTTAAGATCTCTTAATTCATAATTCTCACGTGAAATCATCCCCGTAGTACTAATAAATTTTGCACCGACAAATGTATCTTGTATTAAAGAAATAGCTTCTTCCCTATTTAAACTATACCCATTTCCTACATCATCTAGATTAAACTTTTCAAAAGTATCCTTTTCAATCAACACAGCAAACGGCGTAATATTTTTCATGCATTCTTCTATAGCATTTAAAATTTGTACCTCTGCTTTTTTAATATCTTTTACAAGCGTAATAAAAGGAATTCCACATGCGGCTAAAATTTTATCGGTTACTTCACCTTGTTTTTTATGCTGAGGCTCATCATTTACTCCACCCCTAAGACCGATCAACATCAAAAATGGTAATCCATAAACCTTTTCATCGGCTAAAGATAACATTGGATTTATCGCATTTCCTAGTCCTGAATTTTGCATATACACAAGACCTATTTTAGAAGTAGCTAAGTGGTAACCGCATGCGAATGCAACCGCTTGCCCTTCATTAGCAGTAGTGAAAAATTTACCATCCCCAGCTACTTGATTTAAAGCTGAATTTAAAGGCTTTAAAAGACTATCTGGAACACCAGCAAAAAATCCGATATTTTTATCTAAGAATTTAGCAAATTCTAAAGAATCTATCATTCCTAATTACCTTTAATTAAACTTATAAGCTCAAGTGCAGAAATATAGTTTTTATCGGCTTCAAGTGCTCTTTTATGCGACAATATGGATGTTGCAGTATTTAACATAGCAGTATATGAAGCCCTTAAAAGTTGATTTGCATAAACAATTATATTTGCTCCAGCTTTTTGTAGATCTTCTTCGCTTAAAATAGGATAATTAGTAGGCACAACCATCAAAGGCTTTCTGTTTTTAAATTTATTATAAATTTCACAGAACTCTAGAATTTCAGCGCCATCTTTTTTACGTGAATGTATCATTATGCCATCAGCCCCCGCTTCTATATACTCCTTTGCTCTTAATACTGCATCATCCATACCGACCCCTAAAATAAGACTTTCTATACGAGCTATTATCATAAAATCATCTGTGATTTGAGCGTTTTTACCAGCTTTAATTTTCTCACAAAAATGCTCTATACTATCTTGAGTATGTTTTGCGGCACTTCCTTCAAGTAGCGAATTCTTTTTAAGTCCCATTTTATCTTCTATAACAACAGCACTAACACCAAGTCTTTCCAACCTTTTTACAGTTAATGCAAAATGTGGTATCTCTGAACCTGTATCTCCATCATATATTATAGGCTTTGTGCAAACCTCAAGTATGTCATTTACAGTCGTCATTCTTGATGTCAAATCAACGAATTCAATATCTGGTTTACCTTTTGCACTAGAGTCGGTAAGCGAACTTAACCAAATCAAATCAAAACTTTGATTCACGCCGTTTTCATCTTTTACACTCGCATCTTCAACTATCATCGCACTTAGTCCACTATGAGCTTCTATGCCTTTTATCATAGGTTTAGCATTTAGAGATTTTTTGAGTGCGGCTAGGCGGATATGTGGCATTATTCCAAGCTCTTTTATACTTTTATTAAATTTAGTAGATGAAATATCTTTTGTATATTGAGGCTCTACTACTTTTCCACCCCAAGTTTGCATCAATGCAATAGCTCTTTGTCTTGGACCATTTAATGGTCCTTCATTCCAGTCGCTACCATGGACTAAAAAATCAGGCTTGTATTTTATTAAATTTGGCTCATACTCTTTTTCATCTTGCATTACAACTTCATCGACGCCTTTTAAATTTTCAACTACAACCTTTCTTTGTTCATATGTCATAAAAGGTACTCTTTTATAACTTGCTATTGCCCTATCTGAAAATAGCCCAACCATGACGCGTCCAAGCTTTGCAGCTTCTTTTATGATATTTAAATGACCAGGATGAATGATATCTGCTGCCATAGGCACATAAACAAGTTTTTTCAATTTTTATCCTTTAAATAAACAAGTATCGCATAATCTAGTTTTACTCAGATCACCTTTTATATGAGCATCTCTAAGTTCTTGCATTCCTTTTGAATGCCAGATATTATAAATGCTATCATTGTGTATATTTCCGACTGCTATATGTTTTGCAGCGTGAGACGCACAAGGCACGACAAGTCCATCTCCGTGTATAAATAACGATTCAAAAGGATATGAACAACTTTGTTTTCCATCTATAGGAGCTTCAGATATTGCCATGCTTCTTTCATCGCCAAATGGAGAAATCGGCACGTATCTTTGTACTGCTACATAATCAACCTTATCCACCCAATATTTCTTAAATGCTTCAAGTTCGTGTTTGTTTTTTTGTTGTAGTAAAAAACTCACGCGAACTATAGGCAAATTTTTACCCATTTTCGCGCGTAAATTTAAAAACGTTTCTATATTTTTTATAACAGTTTTAAAATCTAGCCCAATTCGAATTTTATTATAAGTTTCTTCAGTAAAAGCATCGATACTAAAATTCATTCTGCTTACATTTGTATCAAGCATTCTACGACTGATTTCTTCTGTGAGTAAAGATGCATTTGTATTAAAATGTATATCCATTATATTTTTTTTTGTGCTTACGTATTCAAGTCTTTCCATTATATCAGGATCTAAAAGTGGCTCATTTGTTTGCGAAACACCTACGGATGGACATTCGTGTTCGTCGCATTCATCGACAAGTTTTTTAAAGGTATCAAAAGCCAAATAGCCTTTATAAGCATAATCTTTTCTTAAATCAGGATGACCATGGACGCACATTGTACAGCGAGCATTGCATTTAAATTGATTTTCAAAACGGACAAAAAGCGGAAAATCATTTAAAATTTGCTTTGATGCATCACTCCATTTTTTGCGATAATCAAGCCATTTTTGTCCATATTTTTTTACAAAAATTTCATTGATATCATTTTTTGAGTTATTAACAACTCTGCCAGCAGATGTTGCTTCAGTTTTTATCTCATTCATAATCTTCCTTTTTTTCTAAATTTTGATTAACTTTTAGCTCTATAATTCTATAAATAATATCAAATACATATATAAAAGATATGACAAAAAATAGAGCCTTAAACCAGCCAAATATCAAAAATAAACTAACAGTGCTAAGCATCAAAGAACAATCAATGCCTAAAATAAAATTTCTATCCATAAACCATTTTTTAAGCCCAAATCTACGAATTTGCTTTAATTTTCTGAGCTCTTTTTGCAAGTAAAACATCGCTATAAATCCATGCAAATTCATACAAAAAATAACCATCAAAGCAAGATATATACTCAAATTTTCGCTTATTGCTATAAAGATAAAAATCACGTTAAAAAATACATTATCGTTAAATCTATCCAGCCTAGAGCCGATCCAGGTTTTTTTATCAGTGTATCTTGCTAGTGTTCCATCAGCATGATCAATAATAGCATAAACTTGTATAAAAATAGCAGCTAAAGTATAATAATGATAATATATAAAAAATAATACAAGAGGGAAAATTATACAATTGACAGCAGTAACCGCAACTGGATGTATGCCGCTTTTAGCAAGCGGTATAAGTAAAAATTTTCTGACTATCAAAATTCTATAAACGTATTCTATTAAATACATAGATTTTGTTTCTAGTCGCTGACGTTTTTTTAATTTTTCATCTAAATCCACAATTTATCCTTTTTATTTTTTTAATCGACAAAAACGAGCTTTTATTGATATTTAGCAAAATATTTTATCAAAATTTAATTCATTGATATGACGAAATTTAAATTTATTATCTATATTTTTTCTCATTGCTAAACGTTTTTCGTAGTTTAAATTTTGCAAATTTTCTAAAATTTTATCATCTTTTACGCTTAAGATTATTCCCATTTCAGAGCCAAATTTGGCTAAATTTTCTTGATTTTGAGCCAAAACTAAACCCAAACTAGGCACACCAAGACAAAACAGTTCATATGCAGTCTGTCCAAGCCCACAAATAGCAATATCACAATTTTTCATCAAATCCACCATTTTCGCATTTTCATAACATTTTATATTTTTACTTTCAAAAGAAATGATTTCATCTCTAAATTTAAACGCTTTGCCTATAACAGCATGTAAAGTAATATTTTTTTGTTTTAAAAATTCGCTTAAACTCAAAATAATTTTTTTAGTTAAATTTTTATCGTCACTTCCGCCAAGCGTAAGCAATATATCCGTAATTTCATTTTTTATATGAATTTTATTTTGCCCTAAAAACTCATCTCGTAAGCACAAAAATTCAAAAAATTTTTGCGTTCTTTTAGCTGTTTTATAAGGTAAAAGCTTAGCATATAAATTTTGATTAAAAATATAATCCACATCGTAAAACTCAAGTTCGCATTCATCATCTATGCACATTACTTTTTTAAATTTTGTTTTAGATTTTGTAAAAAATTCGGCCGACACATCATAACTATCAACGATTAGAAACTCAGCTTTAATTTCTAGAATCTCATCTAAAGTTTGAATCTTAACTAGTTCAAATCCGCTATTTTTAACCAGATCATGTCCAGCACTAAATCTTGATTTATTATCACTAACAAAATAAATCTGAAATCCTTTTAGATACGAAGCAAATGAGATCATTCTAACAATATGACCTAGTCCGACACTTTGGCCGCCATTTGCATAGATTAAAACTTTTTTCACTCTAATTCCTTATTGATCTGACTAAAATATATTCCATCGTCGATTAAAACTCTACTTTGTTTTGCTCCGATATTAAAAAGCATATCAAGTACTGATAAATTTGGCTCAAATCCTACTTTTGTCTGCGTATAAATAGGAGATTTATACCCACAATATAGATGATTAAATTTTTGACTATTTAAAAAATTTATATCCACATAAGCTTTTGAACCCTCGTTTGATAAATAAGTATCAGCACCTACTGCTTTACATATAGAAGCTAAAAAACTATTTTTTGCTGTCATACCCCCCCCAGCATCTCTTTCTAACAAATAATTTTCATCATATACAATAGGTGTTTTTATTTCTAGCTCATTTATAAAAAAATTTATTAAAAACAGATCTAATTCATATAGACTTTCCCATCTTCTTTTATATAAATCTTCGAAAAAATCTATATACAAACCATAAAATTTGCTTTTTTGGTAAGCCATTTTTATACTTAAAAAATGTTTTTTACCCCAATCATTATCATTATTTATCTTTACTTCTTTTATTTTTTGCTCAAATTTTCCTTTGCTAAGCACAGGAACACTTAAAGTCAAAACACCATTTTGAGTTAAAATCCTATTGCGATTTTGCCAAGACTTTTTCTCAAATTGCACATTTGAAATTATCATAAAAATATCGCTAACAGCTATCTTAGCAAAGAATCCTGGATATGGTAGATAATTAACCTGATGAGCACTTGCTAGCATATTATTTTGTCAGCGTTATCGCATAGTCATCATCAGCAAAGCTATCATTCTCATGCGACCTTAAAATTCTATTTATTTCTATATTTTTAAATTTAGAAAAAATACGCTTTACTTCATCTTTATCAAAAAAATACATCGGCATTCCGTTTTCTTTAAATGCAGATCTTGACTGATCGCTTTCATTTATAGTTACTTGATAAACGCTCTCTTTTATACTATCTTTATATCTGTAATCATCTAAATTTCTAACCACTACATAAGCTTTTGATCCAGGTTTTAGCACTCTGTGTATTTCATTAGCTGCTTTTTGAATAATTTCTTTTGTATTGTAATAAAGTACGCCATAGCATATCAATCCATCAAAAAAATTATCACTATATGGTAGATCGCTTACGCTAGTTACATCAAGTTTTGCATTTAATGAATTTTCTTCCAATAAACTTTTAGTTGCTATTATGCCATTTTGTGAATAATCACAACCATAAGCGTCATAGCCTACTTCTGATAAAAACTTTACGTGTCTTCCAGCACCGCAACCAAGATCTAAAATAGTCCCACCACGAGAAAAATTTTTAAATACAAAAGTTACTACATCATCACTTGGGTATTTTGGTTGATGACGTTTGTCTTTGTGAAGCTCTAACCATTCATTTTGATTTTGCATCATTTCTCCTCATATTTTTTCTTATATATTTTCTAAAATTATATCGATATTTTGCTTAATTTGATTTTCGCTTATACTCTCATCAAGCCACAAATTTACCACTTGTTTTTCAAAAATTTTAGAATTCTCAAGACCACAGTGAGGGTAACTAAAAATCTTATCGTTGCATTCATACCAAGAACTACAATCTATATTATGACTCCGTAATTTTTGCAGTAGATCATCTCTACTTTTCCCTATAAAACGAAAAGTATATCTCCAAGGTATTGTATCACTAGAAATTTTAGGATTTATAATGAGTGGGTGTTTTAATTTACTTTGGTAAATTTTAGTTTTTTTTATTCTATTAGAACAAATTTCATCAAGCCTATTTAATTTTTCTTCTAAAAGCTCATTTTTACTTTCTTTATATAAAAATGTATACTCCAAAAGTAAATCTCTGATTTTATTATAGCAATCAGCGCTTTGTTTATCTATAGCATAATATTTGCTTCTATACCCCTCAAAAAGCTCTACAAAATTACTAGGGCGAGAAACCAAAGTATTATTAAGTGTTCTTAAATCATCTAAATTCAAAGCACTAAGCAAGCAACCCCCCCCAATCTTATTTTGTAGAAATTTCGTATGACCAAAGCTTAATATAGAAAAATTTGAATTTGAGTTTATTTTATAGGTTTGAGCAGAGTCTTCTATTATAAATATAGATTTTTCTTTGCAAAAATTTATTATGTTTTTGTCGCATAAATGCCCATAAATATGCACTAAAACAAGAGCTTTAAAGCCAAACTTCTCATAATTCTCTTGAACGCTTTCATAACTAAGAGTGAAATTATCTAAGCTTATATCTCCAAAAATAGGCGTTAGTCCAGCCTTAATACAAGCACAAGTAACTTGTGGGCAAACTATATTTGGTATTAATGCATTTTTTATACCCATATTTTTCAAATACGTAAAACATATATATAACGCACTAGTCCCTGAAGCAGTATACATACACTCTTTTGCGTTAAATTTTAGTGCAATATTTTTTTCTAGTCTAGTCATAATCATATCTTTAAAAATTTTGTTTTATTATACATTAAAATTTAGCTTGTTTAGGTAAAATCATAATCTCAAAAAGCCGATTTGAAAATATCAAGCATAGACAAAGAGACTTTCACTCAAAATAACGGAGATATACAAAATGAATTCTACATCACAGAGGCCATACATAATAGCTGAAATGTCGGCCAACCACTGCGGAGATAAAAACTTAGCTTTTGAAATCATAAAAGCGGCCAAAGAAGCTGGAGCTGACGCCATAAAAGTGCAGACCTACACAGCCGATACTATCACGATCGATTGCAAAGATGAGATATTTATGACTCAAAATGACGGTCTTTGGGCAGGACAAAGCTTATATGAACTATACAAAAAAGCGTACACGCCTTGGGAGTGGCAAGGCGAGCTAAAAGCGTACGCCGATGAGATCGGGATAGACTTTTTCTCAACTCCGTTTGATTATAGTGCTGTGGATTTTTTAGAAAGCATTAACGTTCCTATGTATAAGATCGCCTCTTTTGAAGCGATCGATTATCCACTCATCAGATACGCAGCTAAATTTAAAAAACCTATGATAATCTCAGTTGGAATTTCAAGCTTAGAAGAAATTTATGAAACCATTGAAGCTTGCAAAAGCGTAGGAAACGACGACATAACTATACTTAAATGCACTTCAAGCTATCCAGCTAAAATAGAGGATATGAACTTGCTCACCATAAAAGATATGCTTGAAAGGTTTTCTCCTATGGGTGTAAAAGTCGGACTCAGTGATCACTCTATGAGCTTAGAAGTCCCGATAACAGCGGTCGCATTAGGAGCTAGCGTGATAGAAAAACACTTTACCATAGACAGGGCTCTAGGCGGGGAAGATAGTGGATTTTCTCTGAATAAAGATGAGTTTAAAGCTATGAGCACAGCAGTTAGAAATACTTATAAGGCTCTTGGGGACGTGGATTACAGTGTAAATGAAAAAAATAGAAAAAGCGCTAGATCGCTTTTCGTAGTAGAGCGTATTAAAAAAGGTGAGGTTTTTACTCCGAAAAATATCCGCTCAATACGCCCAAATAGCGGACTTCATCCTAAATTTTACGATGAAATTTTAGGAAAAACGGCAAAAAAAGATTTGGAATTCGGACATCCCTTAAGTTTAGATGATACCCAATAAATTTATTAGGTAGAGTAAAAATTTGGCTGATCTTCAGCCAAATTTAGATATCTATTAAACGTATCCTTGATCTATCATAGCGTCAGCAACTTTTCTAAATCCTGCTATATTTGCTCCAAGAACAAGGTTTCCAGCATCGCCAAACTCTACTGAAGTATCGTAACTCTCATGAAAAATATTTGTCATTATATTATGAAGTTTTTTATCGACTTCATCAAAAGTCCATTTTTGCATACTTGCATTTTGAGCCATTTCTAAACCGCTAGTAGCAACGCCACCGGCATTTGCGGCTTTTGCTGGACCAAACAAAAAGTCTTTTTTGCTAAGCATAAAATCGATCGCATCAAGAGTGCTAGGCATATTCGCACCTTCGCAGACCAAGCGACAACCGTTGTTATAAAGAGTTTTTATATCTACTAAATGAAGTTCATTTTGAGTAGCACTAGGGAAAGCAGCGTCACAAGGTACGCTCCAAACACCGTTTGTTCCTTCTTTATATGCGCTAACAGGAGTAAATACTGCGCTTTTTTTCTCATTTGCGTACTCTATAAGACCTTTTCTTTCCACCTCTTTTAGGCGTTTTAAAAGCTTAGTATCGATTCCATCTTTGTCATAAACAAATCCAGTTGAATCACTAACAGTAACAGGAAGTGCGCCAAATTCATATAGTTTTTCTACTGTATATATAGCAACATTTCCAGCTCCACTAACTGAGCATTTTTTGCCTTCTAAAGAACCGCCTGATTTTTTCAACATCTCATTTGCAAAATAAACCGAGCCATATCCAGTAGCTTCAGTCCTAGCTAAGCTTCCACCCCAATTTAGCCCTTTTCCTGTAAGAGCTCCATCAAAGCGATTAGTTAGTTTTTTATACTGGCCAAACATATATCCGATCTCACGACCACCTACTCCGATATCACCAGCTGGTACGTCTTTTACGTCGCCTATCAGCTTATAAAGTTCATTCATAAAAGCTTGACAAAATCTCATAATCTCGCCGTCGCTTTTACCTTTAGGGTCGAAATTCGCTCCGCCTTTTCCACCACCAATATTAAGTCCGGTAAGTGAATTTTTAAAAATTTGCTCAAAACCAAGAAATTTGATGATATCTAAGCAAACCGATGGATGAAATCTCAAACCGCCTTTATACGGGCCAAGAGCAGAGTTAAACTCTACGCGATATCCAAAATGCGAGCAAGGTTCATTTTTGTCATTCATATAAGTTACTCTAAACATCGTAGTACGTTCCGGCATAACTATACGATCAATTATACGATGCTTTAGATACTTATCTTCTTTGCTTAGCAAAGGCTCTAAACTACGTAATATCTCTGTTGCTGCTTGTAAAAATGTTGTTTGACCAGGACTTGTACGTTTGATATGCTCAAGCGTTTGATTTATGTAGTCATGTACTCCCATTTTGGCTCCTCTTTGTAATAAATTTATTTTTCATTATACAAAAAAATATTTAAAGTTTGATTTAATATTAAAATTTATACTAAATAAATTTTTAAATAGTTACCATACTAAACACTATTTAGGATCGAATTTCAATTCCCTAGCCAAATTTAGAAAAATTTTCAGAGATTTTTTCTCTTTTTTATCCATTTTATAGCTTATAAAGCCAAGATACCATAGGATATCTTTTGATTTTACGTTTCTACTTTTAGAGTATTGATCCACTATGTATTTTGGTATTTTAACTTTAGTCTTTAAGAATTTTTTAATAAGTTTTTCATAACTATTTTTATTTTTAATATACGAAAACCTTCCGAAAACAAACGGAAGATTTCTTTTTTCGTGCCAAATTCTACCCATATCATAAAACGCATTTTCCCCCTCATCAAGGTAAGCTTTCAAAGCTCTATCGCCTATGATGACTTCTCCTTTTAAACCTAAAACTTTACAAAGCATATTTGAAGTCATGGAAGCTGGATCTAAAACTTTATCGCTATTTTTTCTGATAAGAACAGATTTTACGTCTTTTTTAGAACAAATTCCAAAATCAAGCGTTTTATACTTGCTTTTCCTGCTTTCTATGCTTGAGATAACAGCCGCATCCACGCGCCTAAACTCAAGATCTTTACACAATTTACTAGGAACGCCTTTTTTAAATTCAATACTTTTTTTTATATAGCTTTGTAAAGGATATGATTTTAAAAAGACGTGAAACGGAAGCAAATTTAGATAATCGATCTTGCCAAATAACATATTTATACCTTTTTACAACGTGTTAAAAACTCTATCTCCAGCATCTCCAAGTCCAGGAACTATATAGCCTTTTTCATTTAAGCCTTTATCGATAGCTGCAGTATAAACTTCTACATCTGGATAAACTTCGCTAAATCTATTAAGCCCTTCAGGAGCTGCTAAAATAGAGATGAATTTGATCTTTTCTACACCTTTAGACTTTAAAAACTTGACCGCATCTATAGCAGTACCGCCAGTAGCAAACATAGGATCTATGATGATCGCAGTACGTTCAGCGTGATCTTTTGGAAGTTTTGCATAGTAAAACTCTGCTTCAAGAGTTTTTTCGTTTCTTTGAAAGCCTAAAAATCCGACACTTGCATCAGGAAGCAGTTTAAATACGCTATCAAGCATACCAAGAGCCGCTCTTAGAACAGGACATATCATAATCTTCCCAGCTAATTTTTTTGATTTTGTAGTGGCAACTGGCGTCGTAACCTCGGTGTCTTTGAGCAAAAAGTCTCTGCTGGCTTCAAAAAGCATAAGATAAGTTATCTCATCAACAAGCATTCTAAACTGAAACGGATCTGTATTTATATCTCTTAAAATAGTGAGTTTATGCTCAATGAGCGGATGGGAGATCAGCTTTATATTTTGCATTTTTTTCCTTTATCACCTAGTATTTTTATATGGATTATACTGTAAATTTACTTAATATGAGCCGTATAAATAAATCATAAATAAGGAAAAAATTTACGAAAATCTCAACTCGTAAAAAATACTATAAAACTGAAATAATATAATTTTTATTAGATTTACTATATTGAAATTTGATATTTACTATAAGAAAGTATTATTCTAAAGATATCAAAATATAAATTTTTTAAAGGAAAATGATGAAAAAGTATTTGTTTGCTCTAGCTCTTGTTTTGCCGTTATTTGCGCAAGATAAGATCATGGAAGTTTATAAAGGACCTGCTTGCGGTTGTTGCGGACTTTGGGAAAGCTACATGCAAAAAAACGGTTATAAAATCAATTCTCATACGAGTGAAGATTTTTTAAAAATCAAAGAAAATTTGGGCATTAAAGAAGAGTATCAAAGCTGTCACACGGGCATTATCGATGGTTACGCTATCGAAGGCCACGTTCCTCAAAGTGCCGTAGCATGGCTTTTGGAAAGTAAACCTGCTGACGTGATAGGAATTTCTGCTCCTGGTATGCCTATGGGAAGTCCGGGGATGGAACAAGGAATGCAAGAAGAGTACCCAGTAATCTTGATGAAAAAAGACGGTTCTAGCGAAATTTTCGGCTATTATAAAGGCGATAAAAAGATTTGATTTATCTTGCGAGGCTTTGGCTTCGCAAGAATTACATTAATTTTCTAAGTAAATTTAAGATTTAAAAGACTATCTTTAGATCAATCAAACTCTATCCTAACAAAAATATTATACATTTAGATTTTATCTCTGATTTTACTACAACACAATATCATAAATTTCAAGAGCCAACTAAATAGCTATGGATTAGCAAATTTGAGAGTGAATATTTAGCTATTTTAAACAATAATGTAATTTTGATTTTGGCTTTAAGATAAGATGAAAATTTGATAATAGCCACCGAATTTCGGATAGCTATCATTAAATTTTTACTCAATTAGAATAATTTTTTAAGCTTTTCTATATAAGCAGCTTTGTCAAAGTCTTTTACCAAAGCTACTCCATCTTTTATGGCTGCTTCGGCAACTGCTGGAGCTACCGTAAATAAAACTCTAGGATCGAACGGTTTTGGTATGATATAATCCTTACCAAATTTGATCTCTTTACCATTATATGCGGCAGTAACGGCTGATGGAACCTCTTCTTCTGCTAGTTTTGCTAAAGCGTCTGCAGCTGCTATCTTCATATTTTCAGTAATTTTTGTAGCTCTCACGTCTAGCGCACCACGAAATATAAATGGAAATCCCAAAACATTATTTACTTGATTTGGATAGTCGCTTCTTCCTGTTCCCATCATGATATCATCTCTTACTGAGTGAGCGATTTCAGGCATGATCTCAGGAGTAGGATTTGCTAAGGCAAATATTATAGGATTTGGCGCCATGCTAGCAACCATATCTTTGCTTAAAACACCAGCTTTTGAAAGACCTAGGAACATATCGGCACCTTTCATAGCATCTGCTAAAGTTCTAGCGTCTGTATCTATGGCAAAATCCATTTTTTCAGGAGTTAAATTTTCTCTTTTAGTATGTATAACGCCTTTGCTATCTAACATTATGATATTTTTTACGCCAAGGTTTCTATACATTTTTGCGCACGCGATTCCAGCTGCACCACTTCCGCTTACTACTACTTTCATCTCATCCACTTTTTTGCCTGTGATTTTTAGGGCATTTATAAGACCTGCGGTAGTTATGATAGCAGTTCCGTGCTGATCATCATGCATAACTGGTATATTTACGCTTTCTTGAAGTTTTTTCTCTATGTAAAAACACTTTGGCGCACCGATATCTTCTAAATTTATACCACCAAATGTTGGAGCAAGAGCTTTGCAGATCTCGACTATCTTATCTGGATCATGCTCATCAAGCTCGATATCAAACGCATCTACATTTGCGAATTTTTTAAATAAAACAGATTTGCCTTCCATAACAGGTTTTCCAGCAATCGCACCTATATCTCCAAGTCCTAAAACCGCCGTACCATCACTGATAACTGCAACAAGATTGCCTTTATTGGTGTATTTGTAAGCAAGCTCATTATTTGCCTCTATCTCTTTGCAAGGTACAGCAACGCCAGGAGTATATGCAAGGCTGAGGTCATCAGCGGTCTCGCAAGGTTTTTTTACCTTGATTTCGATCTTTCCGTTATCGTGATACGCTAACGCTTTTTCTTGTAAATCCATATGTAATCCTTAATAATAACTTTCATATATTTTGTAATTTTTCGATTATAGCTAAAATAGTATGAATTATAATTAAATATAAATTTAGTAATATATTTTTTTAATTAGATGTTACTTTTAGTAATAATACTCAAATAAAATCTAAAATATTAACTTAAAAAATTATTGTAAGACTTTCTTAACTTTACTGCGTAACTAAATTTTAGTTTAAATAGACATCGATATATTTGAATATTTTCTCATTAATAAAACAGTATTTTTGATGGCTCTTATATGATCTGATATGGGTTATCATATAAGAGCGAATTTGTATAAATTTAATTATTATTTTAAATTTTTAAGTAGTTTTTGGATTCTAGCTTTAAGTTCTTTTATACCAATCACCTCAACCACTTCGAATATACTAGGACTAACAGAAGTTCCAGTTATCGCTATCCTTAAAGGCTGAGCTATATCTTTTAATTTTTTACCTCTAGCTTCAAGGAATGATAAAGCAAAACTCTGGATATCCTCAGCGTTATTCATATCATCACTCAAAGCAATGCAAAACTCACTCAATAGAACTTTAGAATCGTCATTTATAAATTTAGCAACGGCTTTTTCATCGTAAGTTTCAGGTGAGTTTATGATATTTAAAGCTGAATTTTTAAGCTCTACTAAAGTCTTGCTTCTCTCTCTAAGTGAGTTTAAAAGTAGCTCTCCTTTATCAAGCGCTCTAAAGTCAATACCAAAAAACTTCATATCATCAGCCAAGCGCTCATAAGGTAGAGTTTTTATGTAATGCGCATTTAGCCAGTCGAGTTTTGTAAGGTTATATGTAGAAGCGGACTTGTTTATATCGTGCGGATCAAAGTATTTTAGCATATCACTCATAGAAAAGATCTCATCATCGCCATGACTCCAGCCCAAACGCACAAGGAAATTTAAAAGTGCTTCAGGCAGATAACCCATAGCTTTATACTCCATAACATCAGTGGCGCCGTGTCTCTTAGATAGCTTTGAGCCATCGCTTCCATTTATCATAGCCACGTGAAAAAACTCCGGTAAGTCAAATCCGAGCGCTTCATAAAGTATGATCTGTTTTGGGGTATTGCTAAGATGATCATCTCCTCTTATAACGTGAGTAACCCCCATCAAAGCATCATCTATCACAACAACAAAATTATACGTAGGCGTACCATCGCTCCTTGCTATGATAAAATCATCAAGTATATCGGCGCAGTTAAATTTAACATCACCTTTTATACCGTCTTTAAACTCTATAGTTCCACTAAGTGGCGCTTTGATACGGATAACTGGCTCAATTCCAGCTGGCGGAGTACCAGTAAATTCCCTATATCTACCATCATATTTTGGGCGCTCTTTTTTAGCTTCTTGCGCGGCTCTTAACTCATCAAGCTCTACTTTAGTCATATAACATTTATATGCTTTGCCCTCGTCTAAAAGCTTTTTTATATACTCTTTGTATATATCAAATCTTTTTGACTGGTAAGTTACTTCGCCATCGTAATCTAGTCCGCACCAGTTAAATGCTTCTCTTATGGCAATTACTGCTTCTTCAGAGTTTCTTTTTAGATCCGTATCTTCGATACGAAGTAAAAATTTACCTCCGTTTTTTCTAGCATAAAGATAGCTATAAAGCGCAGTTCTAAGACCCCCGACGTGTAAAAAACCAGTCGGACTTGGAGCAAATCTAGTTGTAAGCATAACTGTTTTATTCCTAATTTATTAAATTTGGATATAATTTTAACTCAAATTTGCTTTAATAAAGGTTTTATTTAATGAAAAAAATAGCATTTTCAACCGTTTTTCTATTTAGCTTGGCAAGTGCAGATTATGTAAATGGCATTATAGCCACTGTCGAAAATCAGCCTATAACAAATTATGAACTAAACACAGTTATGAAAAAAATGAATATCGATAACCAAAAAGCTCTAAATTTGCTTATTAGAGAGAGACTTGAAGATGCGCAGATAGTAGCTTTAAATATCGCAGCAAATGGCTTTGAAGTTGAAAGCAAAATAGAACAATTAGCAAAAGCAAACGGTATGGACAAAGCTACTTTTAAAGAAGCCCTTACTTCCAGGGGGATTGACTATAACGCATTCAAACAAGACGTGGAAAAAAATCTAAAAAAAGAAAAGCTATATGCTAGGATCTTAAATAACCCGAGCCAAAATATCACGCTTGAAAATGCTAAAAAATTCTACGAAGCAAATCCAGGTATGTTTGCTCAATTTGATACCATAAACGTGGCTCGTTATAGCTCAAACTCAAGACAAAATTTAGAAACGGTAGTAAAATCTCCTATGAGTATGCCAAGCGGAGTTAGCATAGAAAACTTAAGCCTAACCTCTAAAAATCTAAATCCGCAATTAAGATATATATTTATTAACTCAAAAGATAAAACATTTACTCCTATCTTCCAGATCGCCGCTAATGAATTTGAAATGTTCTATATAGTTTCAAGAGAAGGATCTTATCTGCCTGATTTTGCAAGCGTAGAACAACAAGTCGTAAATGCAATGGCAAGTCAAGAACAAGAGATCGCGGTAGCTGATTATTTTAATAAATTAAGAGTAAAAGCAAATATAGAAATCTTAAAAAGATAGATAAATTTGGTATCAAATTTGATACCAAATTTAAATTTAATGTTTAGATAGATAGTTTGTATCGTAAAGATTGTTTATAAAATCACTATTATCCATCATATGAAGGTGAAAATCTTTCGTAGTTTTTATACCTTGTATCACAAGCTCATCAAGCGCTACTTTCATCTTAGCAATCGCCCTTGTTCTATCTTTGTCATAAACTATTAGCTTGCCTATCATACTATCATAATAAGGCGGAACGCTATAGCCCTCATAAACATGGCTATCCATACGTACATTTCTACCACCAGGTGCGATGTATTTCGTGATCTTGCCTGGATTTGGAGTGAAGCTTTTTGGATCTTCGGCAGTGATGCGGCACTCTATAGCATGTCCACTTAGCTTGATCTCTTCTTGACTAAGAAGCTTTTCACCCTGAGCGATACGTATCATCCACTCTATGAGATCTAGCCCGCTACACATTTCACTTACGCAGTGTTCGACTTGAAGTCTTGTATTCATCTCGATAAAATAAAATTTGTTATCTTTTTGATCATATAAAAACTCAAAAGTTCCAGCTCCTGCGTAACCTATAGCTTTTGTAGCTTTTACGGCTGTGGCGTGAAGCTCTGCTCTAGTTTTTTCATCTAATATAACAGCTGGGCTTTCTTCGATAAGTTTTTGATGTCTTCTTTGAAGAGAGCAGTCTCTTTCGCCTATATGCACAACATTTCCATGTTCGTCGCCTAAGACTTGGACTTCTATATGGCGTGGATTTGTGATGTATTTTTCCATATACATAGTACCATCGCCAAACGCACTCATAGCCTCACTCTCAGCAGACCAAAAGCTTTTTTCTAAGTCCTCTTCACGTTCTACTACGCGCATACCGCGACCGCCGCCGCCAGCTGCAGCTTTTACGATGACAGGATATCCGATCTCGCGAGCAAGCTTTTTGGCAGCCTCTATATCTTTTATAGCACCATCACTTCCTGGAACTACAGGTATACCAGCTCTCATCATAACTTGTTTTGCCTTGCTTTTATCGCTCATCAAAGCCATAGCTGCTACGCTTGGACCTATAAATTTTATGCCGTGCTTAGCACAAATTTCAACAAAGTTTTGATTTTCACTCAAAAATCCATAGCCAGGAAATATAGCATCGGCTTCGCTTATTTCACAAGCAGTGATAATAGCTGGGATATTTAGATAGCTTTCGCTACTTCTAGGCTTACCGATACAGATACTAGCATCGGCATACTTTACATAAAGAGCGTCTTTATCAGCAGTAGAATGCACGACGATAGCCTCTTTGCCCATTTCTTGGATAGTACGAAGAGCTCTAAGAGCTATTTCGCCACGATTTGCAATGAGAATTCTTTTTATTTCTTTCATATTTTTTCAACCTCGTATAATGCCATGCCAAATTCCACCGGTTGTCCATCTGCAACTAGCGCTTTGATTATACGGCAGTCATACTCAGCCTCGATCTCGTTCATTATTTTCATAGCTTCTATGATACCTATACAATCGCCTTTTCTTACGGTTTGACCTACTTTTACAAAGCTTGCCGCACCTGGGCTTGGAGCAACGTAAAATGTTCCTACCATAGGCGAAGTTAGAGTATCTCCACTCAAGCTTTGGCTGCTAGCACTTTTTTCATTTACAACATTTACGTTTATCGGAGTTGGTGCTGGAACTGGTGGGCAAACGACCGGAGCTGGAGCTGCCTCTGGTTCATATTTTTCAAGCTCTATTTCAAATTCTTTGTCTTTTATCTTAATTCTATTAATGTTAGTCTCATCAAAGAAAGTCATAAGCTCTTTAATTTCATCTCTTGTCATAAGAATTCTCCTAAAATTTAATTAACTTTACATTTTATCAAATTTGAGTAAAGATTTGGTTTAAATTTAAAAAAATATCTAAAATTTGGATTTAGATACTAAATTTAAGCGTAAGATAATCAAAATAATCCAAATTTATCAAACTTCAAAAGTTCGCGTATGTTTTAGTCTACCTATCATCCAAAACATAAATGAGCTAAGAATCACAAGAACGAAGCTGAGGATGAGAGCTTTTTCGTTTTCACCATCATAAACCGCATTAAATATCGCTAGTGATACGGTATCTGTCTTTCCTATTATATTTCCACCGAGCATAAGCGTTATGCCGACTTCGCCAAGACCTCTTCCAAGAGCTAAGATAAGCGATGCGAGCAGCACATGGGTGATGTTTGGAAAAATAATAAAAACAGCTATCTCAAACCTATTTTTTCCAAGACTCAAGCCAGCTTCAATAAGATCTTTTGGGAAATTCTCAAATGCAGCTTGAATCGGCTTTACAAACAGCGGTAGAGCTGCTAAAAATGAAGCTATAACTAAAGCTTTGAAACTAAAAACTATCTCTAAATTTAAAAAACTAGCTATAAAACCATTTCTACCAAATACGTAAAGTAGTAAAAATCCAGTAGCAATAGGTGGAAAAATAAGCGGAAACATTATAACTAGTTCAAAAAATGTTTTAAATTTACCTTTGTAAAATGCCAAAAAATATGCCAGTAAAATACCTATAGTTATAAACAACACCAAAGAAAAACATAGAGTTTTAGCACTCAAAATAAGAGGAGCTAAAAGCCACTCTAAGTTATTTAAGTCCAAATTTTGCAAAAATAGCCTTTGAGCGTTCGCTTTTTAGCTCATCTAAAAATTTAGCGCAAATTTCATCAGAACAATGAAGCTTTGCAGCACTTATAAATACCGGTTCATAAAGTGATTCATCTACATAAATAACAGAACCAAACTCGCTTTTTCTAGCTTCGGCTTCAGTAGAGTTGATAAATCCAGCATCAACTTCTGCATTTAAAACATAAGCTACGACTTGAGGTACAGTAGATACAGCTAAAATCTTGCCTTCAAGTTCATTTTGCAAATTTGCATTTTTTAAATACTGCGTTGCCCTTATGCCGTATATCGCCTTTTTAGGATCTGGGATAGCGATCTTGCTAAATTTAACTATATCTTTTGGATCTTGTATCTGCTTTAAAGAAACTAAAGCCAAAGTCCCTTTTCCGATTCTTTCATAACCTTTTATATCTAACCCGCTTTTATCCAAAAATGCCTCGTCGCCGATGATGAGCGCCATTTTACCTTCTTTTGCTTGAACGGTTATCTGTTTTATATTTGCAAATGCTGCTTCAACATTTATGCCGTCTTTTTTTTAAATTTTCTATTACAGCCATTACCGGTTTTTTATATCCAGCTCCAGCACCGATCAAAAGAGTATCACCGCCAAAAACAAAACTAGCCAACAAAAGTGAAAATAAAATCTTTTTCATATACAGCTCTCCTAAATTTTGGTATTTGATTATATAAAATATATTATTATATATCTATAAAAGTAGTTAAATTTAAGATCAAATAAATTTATCGTGTTACATTTTTTAATTCTCATTATAAAACTATATGTTATAATCCATAAATTTAAATCAGGAGCGATCATGGGTCTAAAAAGCGATAAATGGATACGAGAACAAAGCATAAAAAACCAAATGATAGAGCCGTTTTGTGAACAAAATATAGGCAAAGGCGTCGTAAGCTACGGACTTTCGAGCTATGGTTATGATATAAGAGTGGCTAGAGAGTTTAAAATATTTACAAATATCGGCGGTACCGTTGTCGATCCAAAAAATTTCGATGAAAAAAACGTAGTGGATTTTGAAGGTGACATCTGCATAGTCCCGCCAAATTCATTCGCACTAGCAAGAACAGTAGAATACTTCAAAATGCCGCGAGACGTTCTAGCTATCTGTCTTGGAAAATCAACTTACGCAAGATGTGGAATCATCGTAAATGTAACGCCTTTTGAGCCTGGATTTGAAGGACATATCACGATAGAAATTTCAAATACGACTCCACTTCCAGCAAAGATTTATGCAAATGAAGGCATCGCTCAAGTACTATTTTTACAAGGCGATGAACCGTGCGAGATAAGCTACGCCGATAAAAAAGGCAAATATCAATCTCAAGAGGGCATAACTCTTCCGCGTATATTAAAGTAAGGGATTAAAAATGACTTATAGCAGACAAAGCATAGATGATGATGATATCAGAGCAGTTGTAGAGGTTTTAAAAAGCGATATCATAACTTGTGGCAAGAAAGTAGATGAGTTTGAAAAAGCACTTTGTGACTACACTGGAGCTAAGTTTGCCGTGGCGATGAACTCAGCTACTTCTGCATTACACGCTGGATACTTAGCACTTGGACTTGAGAGTGGCGATGAAGTCATCACAACTCCTATCACGTTTGCGGCTACTGCAAACGCAGCTTTGATGTGCGGCGGAGTAGTTAAATTTGCTGATATCTTGCCAAATGGAAATATCGATCCAAAAAGCGTAGAAAAACTCATAACTACAAAAACAAAAGTCATAACTCCGGTTGATTTTGGCGGACTTCCAGTAGATATGGAAACATTAAATTTAATAGCAAAAAAGCATAACCTTAAAGTCTTAGACGACGCTTCCCACGCTCTTGGAAGTAGTATAAATAGTCGTAAAATAGGTACTTTTGGCGATGCTAGCATATTTAGCTTCCATGCCGTCAAGCCCATCACTACGTTTGAAGGTGGAGCACTCCTAACAAATGATGAAGAAACCGCAACAAAAGCAAGGCTATTACGCTCTCATGGTATCATCAAAAAAACTGCTTGGAACTCAGATATGACGACTCTTGGCTACAACTACCGCTTAAGCGACGTGGCTTGTGCTTTAGGTATTTCTCAACTAAAAAAGTTAGATATTTTCATAGCAAAACGCGATGCAATAGCCAAATTTTATGATGAAGCATTTGAAAAAAGTCCGTATTTAAGCACTATAAAAATTCCAACCAATATCACTAGCTCACATCACCTCTATCCAATCTTGCTTTTTAGAGATTTTTGGTGCGACAAAGAGAGCATCTATGAAGAGCTTCGTGGCGAAGGTATCGGTGTGCAAGTGCATTACAAACCGACTTATCAATTTAGCTTTTACAAAAATCTTTATGGCGAAATTAGCCTACCAAATGCAGAGGATTTTTATAGAGCTGAGCTGAGCTTACCTTGTCATCAACTGATGAGCATAGAAGACGCGAAATTCGTAGTAGAAAAACTAAACGAAACGTTATCCAAACATAAAGGCTGTAAGTTTTAATCCCAACTTTGATATCAAATTTACTCAAATTATTATTATAAATTTGAGTAAATTTAGTCTTTCTTTACAGCACTTTTGCTATAAGCTCGATAGGATTTTCACATCTCATATCGGAATTTTGAAGATGAAGCGCGTTATTTAGTTGCATTTTACAAGCGCTACACTCTGCGCTTACACAGTTAGCTTCAGTTTTTATTATGCTAGTAGCTCTACTAAGTCCTGCTGCGCGAGATAAATGATACTTTTCGCTTTGCATAGTCACGCCGCCAAATCCACAGCAGCTAGTAGTATCCCTCATCTCTTTGATATTATAAACCTTACTTAGTAAAGCTCTAGGTTCTTTAAATACGCCTTGCATTTTTTTAGCATGACAAGGATCGTGATAAGTGATAGTTTGTTTATCTAAATTCGCTCCTATTTTTGCAAGAATTTCACTCAAATTCGTATATTTCTCAAAATACTCTGTAGCCAAAAATATCTTTTTACTCACATTTTTAGCACGACCCTGCCACTCTTCATCATTTGCAAAAAAATGTTCGTAATCGACCTTTATCATCGCACTACAAGTGGCTTCTGGGATAATGATAGCTTCACAAATTTCAAGCATTTTCTCAAAATACGCAATATTTTTTTTAGCCAAAACCTCAACCGTGTTAAAATCACCAGTAAAATACGCCGGAGCAGCGCAACAACTTTGATCTTTCATCAAATGAGCATTTAAATTTAATGTTTTACAAATTTTTAGCAATCCTTCACCGATGCTAGTATATGCGTAGTTACCCATACAGCCTATGAAAATTCCGACTGTTTTTTCGCCGCCGTTATCAATAAATTCTGGATGAGAATTTAAAAAACTCTTTTTGCTAGCAGTCGGAAGTAGTCTTTCTTTTTTTAACATCGGGATGCTAAAACGCGCTTGCATCTCACCGTTTCCTACTTTAAATCCACAACTTTGAAAAACATATCCCATACAAGCCGCAAGATCCATAATCTTACGATGTCTAAGCAACCAAAAAAATGCTTTTTTAAACCATGCTATACCGAATTTATCTGCTATATCGCGCCTGACGTTTTCTATCATCGTATCAGTTGCTAACGAATTTGGACATTCGCTTACGCAATTTGTACATAAAAAGCAACTTTCAAATATATCTTTAGTGTTTTTATCTAGTTTAAGCTCACCGCGACTGTAAGCACCAAGCAGATCAAGAAATCCCCTAGGGCTCTTTGTCTCATCGCCGCTGATCTTGAAAATAGTACAGTTTGGCTTACATTTTCCACATTTTACACACGCATCTGAAATGGTATTAAAATTATATTTTTGCATTTAACTTCTCTGTTTTTTTGTACTTGCTTTTACAGCTTCTATAAAAGCGCTTCTAACGGCGTATTTTTCAAGCTCTGCTACGCCTTCTATCGTAGTACCTCCCGGACTGCAAACTGCTTCTTTGATAAGAGCTGGATGTGAGCTTGCTAAAAGCTTGCTAAAGCCGTTAAAAAGTCCATTTACTAAGATATTTGCATCATCTTTTTTTAATCCTTCTAAAACTCCTGCATTACTTAGAGCTTCAGCTATGAGAGCAAGATATGCAGGTGCACATCCCCCAAGCACGCTAGCAGCGTCTAGCTCATTTTTAGTTTCGAGCTTGACTGAGCTACCAAAGCCGTTTAAAATTTGCGATATCAAAAGTGTGTCACCTTCACTCATAAAAGGTGTTATGCTAGAGTTAAATTTAGCAGCGATATTTGGCAAACAAACAGCGTAATTTTGAGCTTTTATATGACTTTTTAATAGCTCAAGACCTGTTCTTGCTAGTACGCTTATGCAAACTTTTGCATCTCCTTTTAGTAAATTTGATACGCTTTGTAAAGCGTACGACTTTACTGCAAGTATTATATTTTTATCTTTTATATCAAAGACATCGCCGTAAAGCTCTACGCTAAATCCTGCTTCTTTTAGATTTACAAGTTTTGCTTTATCTCTTCCTACTATAATGACATCAAAACCGCTATTTTTTAGCCCGTAAGCCATAGCAGTTCCCATATTTCCGCCGCCTAAAATATATATTTTCATTTTACAACCTGTTTTAAAACTGAAATATCATCAAATTTACTCATATCGTCATCGTTTTTTATAAAATTCGTTATATCATTTAAACTATATTTTGTATGATTAAAGCTTACGATACTTATCTCATCACCAGTTTTTAAAAAGCGATTTTCACCCTTAGGCTCGTATCTAGTAGCTCCGATCGTGATGATGACGTCTTTTTTATACCCGCTTTTTCTTAGAATTTCACCTAAATCCTCAAGTACAGAAAAATCTTTTTGAGAGTTAAAAGTGTCTTTTATCCAGCCTAAAAGTTTGGCGTAGATATAGTTATATTCACTTATTTTCGCACACTCGCCATACCTAAAAAACTCTTCATTGCTTTTTAAAAACGAAACTAAAGAGTAATCATTGCAAATACCAGTTTCATCAAATTTATCTATTTTTATCTCGTTACCAAAACCTTTTGAACCGCTTGAGAAATTCTTTTTTTGAGATATTTTGGTAGCTGTCTTATCGCCTCTAACTGAAGCGTCGTTAAACGCCATAAACGCAATCGGCGTGATATCTTTAATGATACCGTTTTCATACTCAAACTCACATCTAATGGCGATTTCTGGTTCAGCTTGGATATCTTTACCGTGAGCCAATATCAAATTTAAATTATCAATACAATCTCTCCCCAAAAATCCATCAAATCCAGGAATATAAAAAGGGAAAATCCCTTTTGGAGCGTCTACTTCTTGAGTCTTGATATCTACAAAGTCACTCGCCTCTCCTGCTTGCTCTAAATGAAAAGCAAAGTTCCCAACCACCCCAAATCCTAAGAAATTTTTCATCTTTATACCGTTTTTGAAAAGCTATTTTTGACGTCTTTGAATTTGACCATATATTCATCAAAACACATAGCGATATTTCTTATAAGAAGAGTTCCTGTTTCATTTACTTTTATCTTTTGGGGTGAAATTTCTACAAAATCCTTTAATTCTTCAAGCTCATTTAGCTCATTTTTAAAATGTTCCCAAAAATCAATGTTAAATTTAGTTTCAATAGCTTTTATGTCAAGAGCGAAATTCGCCATAAGATCCATAATCACGGCTTTCCTTAGCTTGTCCTCTTTGCTTAGCATTACACCTTTGAAATTTGGCAGTCTGCCCTCGTCGATAGCTTTTTCGTATCCGTCCATATCTTTGAAATTTTGCGCGTAGTAGTCCTCGCCCTCGCCTATACTAGTAAGTCCGATACCGATGAGATCAGCACCGCCCTTGGTCGTATATCCTTGGAAATTTCTATGGAGCGTCCCGCTTTTTAGTGCGTGAAATAGCTCATCTTCAGGCTTAGCGTAGTGATCCATTCCTATCATTTTGTATCCATTTGAAGTGAGAAATTCCATAGTGTATTTTAGAATTTCTAGCTTGACTTTTGGGCTTGGAAGAGTGCTTTCATCAAATTTTCTCATACTCTTTTTAATCCATGGCACATGAGCGTAATTAAACACGGCAAATCTATCAGGATTTAGCTTAAGTCCTAGATCTAGCGTATTTTTGAAGCTCTCTAAACTCTGAAATGGAAGTCCGTAAATAAGATCTGTATTTACGCTGATGATACCCTTAGCCCTAGCCATATCTACTGCGTTTTTAGTCATGTCAAACGGCTGAATTCTATGGATCTCTTTTTGAACTTTTTCATCGAAATCTTGCACACCAAAGCTCACACGGTTAAACCCGTGACTAGTTAGCACATCTAGTTGCTCTTCGTTTAAAAATCTAGGATCGATCTCACAGCTTATCTCAGCATCATCACTCCAGTTTTTAAAATGCCTTTTTATGGATTCAATAAGTCTATTAAGCTCACTAGCGCTATAAAACGTAGGCGTTCCACCGCCAAAGTGCATCTGCGTAACTTTGCGATTTGTATCTAAAACCGTACTTAAGATATCAAGCTCTTTATCTACATAATCCAAATACCTACCCATTTTGTCACTTTTGCTAGTGTATATGACATTACAGCCACAAAAATAACAAGCCGAACGACAAAATGGTAGATGAAAATACAATGATAAAGGTCTATTTTTATCGCCGTTTCTCAGTCGTTTTGTGTATTCATCATAGTTAAACTCGTCACTAAACTCAAGCGCAGTTGGATAGCTCGTGTATCTTGGTCCTGGTTTAGAATATTTTATAAATGCGTCAAAGTTTATCATTGTATTTCCTTGTTTGTATGGATCAAATTTTGCATATCTACAAATAAATTTGGATGTTCTCTTTTGATTTTTTTGATTATCTGATCCAAATTTGGCTCTTTTTTAAATTTTTTGCCTTTTATCTCATTTATAGCTACACTCCAAACATCGCCAAAATCAACAGGAATATGCTGCCAAATAGATCTTTCAAGCTTTAGCTCAAAATTCTCTTTTTGTGTATTTTTTAATGAATTTAAAATAGCTTCAAACAGAGCTGCTGATATAAGAGCACACTCTTCTCCATTGCTACTGACGCCAAACCATGGGTTTGTAAGATCGATATTTCCTCTGTTTATAGTGAGCTTCATCTCTTTTTCATCTATTTGTTCTAGCTTAAATGTTGTTCGTTTTGCTTTAGAGATACCAAGAGTGCTACTTATATCATCTAGTCTTTTATGCTTTTTACTCATATCTTTTCCTATCGCACCAAACCATTACGCCTTTTTGAGCATGCAAACGATTTTCTGCTTCGCTGAAGATCTCTTCTGCGTGAGCTTCAAAAACGCTTCCACTTACTTCATATCCGCGGTAAGCTGGCAAACAGTGTAAAAATTTAGCATCTTTAGCAGCTAAGCTCATCATCGCATCATCAACGCAGTATCCAGCAAAATCCTTAATGCGCTTTTCTTTCTCATCTTCTTGCCCCATAGAAACCCAAGTATCTGTAGTAACGACGTCCGCACCACTAACAGCAACTTTTGGATCATTTGTAATGATTAAATTTGCACCGCTTATTTTGGCGTTTTTTTCTGCCTTGTCTAAAACCCATTGCGGTACTTCATAGCCTTTTGGAGTGGCAACCCTAAGCTCAAAACCAAGCTTAGATGCAGCCATAAGCCACGAATTAGCCATATTATTGCCATCGCCTATATATGCTACTTTCATAGTTTGTAAATTTAATCCAAGTTCGCTTAAGGTAAGCAGATCAGCCATAAGCTGAACAGGATGAAAATCATCGCTAAGACCATTTATAACAGGTACGCCACTAAATTTAGCAAATTCCTCTAAGTCGCTTTGTTTATAAACTCTAGCCATTATCATATCTACCATTCTTCCAAGAACTCTAGCAGTATCTTTGATAGGTTCGCCGCGCCCTAATTGTATATCGCGACTACTTAAAAATAGCCCTTTGCCGCCGAGCTGATGAATGCCGACTTCAAAGCTAACTCTTGTCCTAGTCGAACTTTTTTCAAATATCATTGCTAAGGTTTGGTCTTTGAGATAAGAGATATAATTTTTACTTTTTGCCTCTTTTTTAATCTTGGCGGCTAAATTTAAAATATCTAAAATCTCATCTTTACTAAAATCGTTTAATGTCAAAAAATGTCTCATCATCGCACTTTATTTTGGGATTTTAGGATTTTAGCTACTTCTTTTGCGTGGTAGCTTATTATCAGATCTGCTCCTGCACGCTTAAATCCAACCATTGTTTCCATCATAACGCGCTCATAGTCGATGACACCGGCTTTTGCACCGGCTTTTAGCAGCGCATACTCGCCACTTACGTTATACGCACAGACTGGAAGAAGAGTTCTTTCTTTGATATCACGCAATATATCAAGGTAAGCTAAAGCCGGTTTTACCATTAAAATATCTGCACCTTGCGCTTCATCTTCTAAGCTTTCATTTATCGCTTCAAGGCGGTTTGCGCAGTCCATTTGGTAGCTTTTTCTATCGCCAAAGCTTGGCGCACTCTCAGCCACGTCGCGAAATGGCCCATAATACGCAGAAGCAAATTTAGTAGAATACGCCATGATCGGAAGATTTTCATATCCGTTTTCATCAAGAGCGTTTCTTAAAGTTTCTATGATGCCATCCATCATACCGCTTGGAGCTATCATATCAGCACCCGCTCTTGCATGAATTAAAGCTTGTTTAGCAGAGATCTCAAGCGTGGCGTCATTATCGACTGTTTTATGAACATGATCAAGTATTCCGCAATGCCCGTGATCCGTATATTCGCAAAAGCAAAGATCAGTTATGACCACAAGCCCTGGAAATTTAGCTTTTATAGCTCTTAGAGATCTCGCGATCAGTCCATCATCACTCAAAGCGTCGCTACCTATGCTATCTTTTAGGCTTGGAATTCCAAATAAAAGTATGGATTTTATACCTAAGCTTACGACTTCTTCACACTCTTTTAAAAGCTCGTCAATACTTAGCTGAAATACTCCTGGCATCGAGCTTATCTCTTTTTTGATACCATTTCCCTCAACGACAAAAAGCGGATAGATGAAATCTTCTACACAAATTTTATTTTCCCTGACCATATCGCGAACGGCAGGATTTATTCTAAGTCTTCTAAATCTCGCAAACATAATATAACTCCTAGTTTTTGACAATTATATCTAAAATAATGTTAATTAAAAATTATCTATTTTTCATAAATTTAAATATTTTTGATACACTTTAGGTAAAAAATAAAAAGAAGAGTCAATGCAAATACAAAGCTCAGAGATAGCAAATTTGCCGAGTCGTTTTGGCAAATTTAAAATAAAATCATACAAAGAAAACTCGTGCAAAGAACATCTTGTCGTGTTTTCCCCAAATTTAGACGTAAGCAAACCAGTAAATGTGAGAATTCACTCGGAGTGCTTAACAGGAGACGCGATCGGTAGCCTAAAATGCGATTGCCGCGATCAGCTAGAAGCTAGCCTAAAATACATAAACGAAAATAGCGGAATGGTCATTTACTTGCGCCAGGAAGGGCGAAACATCGGACTACTTAATAAAGTAAATGCTTACGCCTTGCAAGACATCGGGCTTGATACCATAGAAGCAAATCACCAGCTAGGTTTTAAAGCCGATGAGAGAACTTATGAGATAGTCGATTTTATACTAAAAGATTTTGGTATAAAAAGTATAAATTTACTAACAAACAATCCGTTAAAACTAGCCGGTCTTACTTGCGTCAAAATAGAAAAAAGAATTCCTATCGAGATAAAACCAAATGAGTTCAACGAAAGTTATTTAAGAGTCAAAAAAGAGCAGATGGGGCATATGCTAGATGTTGTTACCAAATGATTTTTGGGACAAAGTAGATGAATTCGAGCTTGTCTTAAAACAGTTTAATAAAATCCATAGTTTGACGAATTATAACGACATAAAACCGGTCGTAGAAGATAGTATAAAGCCGCTTGAGTTTTTAGATATTAGCCCTAAAACAGTGTGCGACGTAGGAAGTGGAGCTGGTTTTCCAGCTCTATTTTTAAGTCTCATTTTAAAAACAAGCGAATTTCATCTTTATGAACCGATCGCTAAAAAATCAAGCTTTTTAGCCTACGTAAAAACGAAGCTTGGTTTAAAAAACATAACAGTTCATCCAAAAAAACTTGAGGATAGTACTAAATTTATAGCTGATCTCATCACTTCAAGGGCGCTTATGAAAACTCAGTTTTTACTCAAAATTTGTAATGGATTTTATGATGAAAATACAAAGTTTTTACTATATAAATGAAGTCTAGCAAAAGATGAGATCAATGACTTAGAGTGCCAAAAAGATATCATCAAAAACAAAGCTCATAGAAACTATATATTTTTAAAAGGGATAAAATGTTAGGAAAAATCATAATCTTCGGAGTTATAATTGCGATCATTTACTTTTTTATACTGCCTAAATTTAGAAAAAAAACACCTAAAAACAGCATAGAAAATTTCGTAGAATGCGATGAATGCAAGACGTTTGTAAGTATGAAAGATACTATTTTAAAAGACGGCAAATACGTTTGCAAGGAGTGTTTAAAATGATAGTTTTTGGAAGTGAGTTTGTGCCGTATTCAAAGATCGTTTTAGAAGATTTTAGCCTTTTAAATTTAAAAAAACAAGCCGAGTTTCTAAGAGTAAATTCAAAAAAACAAGCTATTTTTGCAAATGCAAACTCAGTTAAATTTATAGTCTGTGATAATCTTAGCTTCGCTAGAGTTCTTCAAAGCATAGCAAATGACTATCTATTTGATTCTAAAATAGCTCTTCTTGTAAATGACGATATAGAGCTAGAAGCGGCGTGCGATGCAAGAATAGACGCCGTGATATATAAAAATATATTAGGATAATATATGGAAGTTTTTAAAACGACTGCGTTTATGGTTATTTTGATGCTTTTATTTGTTAGCGTAGGCTTTTATATCGGCGGGACTAATGGTATGATTATGGCATTTTTGATAGCTTCAGCGATGAATTTCTTTAGCTATTTTTATAGCGATAAGCTTATACTAAAACACTTTAATGCCATGCCAGTTAGTCAAAATAGCCAAATTTATCTGCTTGTAAAAGAGCTAACAAGCAGAGCAAACCTACCTATGCCAAAAGTCTATATCATAGATGATAATGCCCCAAACGCCTTTGCAACCGGTAGAAATCACGAAAATGCAGCAGTAGCACTCACTAGCGGACTTATAAATTTAATGAATGAAAATGAGATAAAAGCCGTTGTAGCCCACGAACTTGGGCATATCAAGCACTATGATATTTTAACAGGAAGCATAGCGGCAGTTTTTGCAGGCGCTCTGTCTTTGATATCAAATTTCGCTCAGCTTGGAACCATTAAAAATGAAAATCGTCCAAATATGATAACAACTATCGCTTTAGCAGTGATTACGCCATTAGTAGCTAGTATAATTCAGATGAGTATATCAAGAAGTAGAGAGTATGAAGCAGATCGTTTTTCAGCTATCACGACTCAAAACCCGCAGTGGCTCATAGATGCTTTATCGAAGCTAGAAAACTACTCGCAAAATCACGCTGTGCTAAAAAATGCAGATCCGCAGACCGCTCATATGTTTATCATAAATCCATTTGGCAATGTAAAATCAAATTTAAGCAATCTTTTTAGAACTCATCCAACCACGTCAGATAGGATACAAAAACTAAAACAGATGACAAATCAAAGCCCAGCAGCAAGGTATTTTAACTCATTATAAGCAAATTTATATAATTTTTCTTGGTATATCCTTGCTTAATTTTACTAAGATATCATAGCTTATAGTTCTAAAAAACTCAGCCCAGACATTTGCATCATCAAAAACGCAAACTTTAGACCCTGCATCTATAGTACTAAAGCTATCCATAGACATTTTACCTAGAATTTTTTGTCCGTTTGCCAAATGCAAATCCCCTACCCCGCAGTATCTAAGAAGCCCATCTCCATAGCCTAAGTCATAAGTAGCGATATCTAAATCAAGACTAGCCACAAATACTCCGCCGTATCCGACGCATTCTCCTTTTGCTAGTACTCGTTTGCTAACTCTATGAGCCCACAGGCTAAGAACTTTTTTTAAATTTAAACTATCATTAAACTGCGCATAACCAAACTGAGCGATCCCAACTCTTACAAGCTCATCACCAAAGCCAGTCGCTCTTTCAAGCGCAGCTGAATTATGCGAGTGAAAAACTCCTTTTGGTAAATTAAACTTATCAAAAAGCTCTATTAATCTCGCCTTTGCTATTTCAAAATTTTCTTTTTGCACGAAATATTCACCGCTAAGCTCATCACTACTTCTAAAATGAGTATAAGCACCGCATATCTTAAGATCCATTTTTTTAGCTATTTCAAATGCACTTTGTAAATCGCATAGTTTAAGACCGTTTCTATGCATCATAGTATCGATAGCTAAATGAACTTTTAGTCCTTTTTTTAAATTTAAAAGATTGCTTATATCATTTATGGCATATATAAATTTAGGATTTTCATCTCCAGTGGGGATATGTGATAGCACGATTATATTTTCGAAAAAGGAGCTGATCTCTTCAGCCTCTCTAGTGCTTTTTACACACGCCCATTTTATACCAAATTCACTTGCGAGCTTAGCCATCAAACTAGCACCGTGCCCATAAGCATTGTCTTTTAAAACGGCGATCACTTTTTCTTTGTCGCCTACTTTATTTGAAATTTGAGTTAGATTATGCAAATAAGCATTTTTATCTATGATGATCTCAGACATTAAAACTTACACCAAATCTCTTATATACGTAAGGTAAGATTTTTCTTATAGAGTAGTCATAAGCGTAGAACTCTTTATAAAGATCTTTTAGACTCTTATCTTTACAAGACTCGAAGTCAAAGACGTTTGAATTGCCTTGTTTTGGTACATTTTTATCCAAAACTTCAAAAAAAGCATCTCTTGCTTTTAGCATTGATTCTATCTGATTTTTTATAAATTCTCTCTCTTGTTCTGATACTTCTTCCATTATTTCTCCTTATGCTATTGCTCGACTAGTATCTTCATCTTATCGCCGACTAGTTTTACGTAAAGGGTTTTGATACCGTCAAATTTATACGTAGCAGTTCTGTATTTTTCTTTGAAACTTACTCTAAAAAACGAGCCTTCTGATGTAGATGGATATGGGCTAATGCTAAATTTAGTAAATTGTATAAATTTGTCCTCTTTCTTTGAAAAAATACTCTTTTTCATATTAGCAAAATCACTGAATTTCATACCGTCAAATCTCAAAAACTCTTTATCATAAAAGTCCAAATACGCTTTTACATCGCTATCTACCCATGCTTTTTTCCATTTAAAAAGCTCGGCAAAGATAGTCGCGATCTGCGCACTTGAAGCCTCTGTTACGTTATTTTCATTTATAAGAACCATTCCACCGTTATCTTTTAAAATTTCATCAAACTGAATGATTTTATCATTTTCAAATGCCACGCAACCTTTAGTTTTATACGTATCTATCCTCATATTTCCATTCATAGGAAAGCCGTGTATCCAGATACCACCGCCTGTTCTTCCTTTTACTTTATCATAGATATTTGGGTATGAAAGGCTAAAAGCAACTGGTCCGTAGTAGTTATCACTAGGTATAAAACGTCTTGTTATCTCATAAACACCAACAGGGGTTTTTAGATCTCCCTCGACTAATTTATCACCCATTAAACCAGTTAGTACTTCATTGTTAAATTTATTAGTCAGTTTTCCGTCTTTATAATCATATAGGCTTAGATTTTTAGCTTTTTTATCCACCACGACTAAAAAAATATCGTCTTCGTAATATCCGTATTTTGTATCCATATTTCCGATACGTTTTTCCCAATAATTTTTGCTTTGAAGATTTGATTCGATAGCATTTTGAACTGCGAGTATTCCTTCATCTAAATATATCTGCTCAAGATCTTTTCCAAACAAGCCGCTAAGACAAGCCAAAACCAATAACCCAAACTTCCTCACTATTTGCCCCTTAAATTTTAAATATAAAAGGCATTATTATAACTTAAGATTTTTAAATTTTCAGTTAGTTTTTACTAAAGTTCATATATTATTTCATAATATTTCAATACAAAGGATATAATATGACTAAATTCATGTTGTCTGCTGCATTAGCGGCTGTATTTGCTTTTGGCGCAGATATCGACGTAAATGGCGCTTTTGCAAAAGCTACTCCGCCAAATGCGCAAAATAGTGCGGCTTTTATGACTATTACAAACAACACAGATCAAAACATATCTCTTGTTTCTGCTAGCAATAGCGTTAGTAAATTCACAGAGCTTCACACTCACGTAAGCGAAAACGGAATGAAAAAAATGATTCAAATTCCGCAAATCGACATTCCAGCTAAAAGTAGCGTTGAGCTAAAACCAGGCGGTCTTCACATAATGATGATAGGTCTTAGCAAAGCTGTAAATCCTGGAGATAAAGTAGATCTTACTCTAAACTTTAGCAATGGTAAATCTATCGATCTAAAAGGCGTAGAAGCTAAAAAACTACAACCTATGAAAAAATAGGTAATTTTGGGCGAGTTTCGCCCAAATTCTTACTTCACTCTTATAAAATTCTCTTTTTTTACCACCTTTTAGATTTAACAATAAAATCATCAAATAGCTTTCTTAAGATTTTAATTTAACTTCAAATTTGGTATAATCAAATAAAGGAGCAGATATGTTCAATAATAAAAATATTCTAATAACTGGTGGAACCGGAAGTTTTGGAAAAAAATATACAAAGATTTTGCTTCAAAACTATAAACCAAATAAAATAATCATCTACTCACGAGACGAACTAAAACAGTATGAAATGGCAAGTGAATTCGGCGAAAAATGTATGCGCTACTTCATAGGCGACGTACGCGACGAAAAACGTCTTAAAACTGCGATGAACGGCGTGGATTACGTCATTCACGCTGCTGCTATGAAGCATGTCCCTATAGCCGAATATAACCCAATGGAGTGCATCAAAACAAATATAAACGGCGCACAAAATGTTATAAACGCTAGCCTTGAATGCGGCGTGCAAAAAGTCATCGCTCTTAGCACCGATAAAGCCTGCAACCCAGTAAATTTATACGGTGCTACAAAACTTGCAAGCGATAAGCTTTTTATAGCTGCAAATAACATAGCAGGAAATAAACCTACTCGGTTTAGCGTTGTACGTTATGGCAATGTAGTAGGAAGTCGTGGTTCAGTAGTACCACTATTTAAAAAGCTCATCGCAAACGGTGCACGTGATCTTCCTATAACAGATACAAGGATGACTAGATTTTGGATCACGTTGGAACAAGGCGTAAATTTCGTGCTTAAAAACTTTGCTCGTATGCAAGGCGGAGAGCTATTTATCCCTAAAATTCCGTCTATGAAAATGACTGATTTAGCTAAAGCTTTAGCTCCGAATTTGGGTATTAAAATTATCGGCATAAGACCCGGTGAAAAACTTCATGAAACTATGATCAGCAAAGACGATGCTCACTTGACTTATGAGTTTAATGATCACTATGTTATAGCTCCATCTATACATTTTTTAACCGAACCAAATTTTAGTCTAAATTTACTCGGAGAAAAAGGCTTAAAAATAAATGGCGAATTTGAGTATAGCTCAAATACAAATAAAGAGTGGCTTGATAGTGTTGGATTAAACAAAATGCTTGAAAATGCATAATGAATATTTTGTTTGCAAATGACGGCTTAAAAAATTTAAAAAAAGTTGATTGCTATGGTTTGGACTAAAAGTTTTATCAAGCTTAGCAATGATGAGCTTTTAAAGAAAATAAAAAAGCTTTATATCTATATCATAAATTTGGATTTATAACTATGATAGAAGATGACAAGATGGCTCAAATTAAATTTAAAATAAACCCCCTTTAAAGAGGGTTTACGGACTAAAAATACGTGGTCTTACGTCTGAAACCGCCACAAATATTACAAATGCTCTAAACTACTTCGTTTGTAGTTTAAGAACGCTTTTAAAGAAATACTTGAAATTATTGCAGTAATTTCAAGACATTTTCACAGAAACAACCTTAGATTACTGAAGTAATTTAAGAACGTTTTGTTGCACGGCATTAGCTTGACTCATCGCATAACTTCCTGATTGCGCTAATATGTTGTATTTAGAGAAGTTTGCGCTCTCTTCAGCGAAGTCAACATCACGGATTTGGCTTTCTGCTGATTTAACATTTACTTGAGTTACGCTGATATTATTTATCGTACTTACTAGTTGGTTTTGTACTGAACCTAGATCGGCACGGATGCTATCAAGTGTTTTTTGAGCAGATTCAGCGATATCTATCATAGCTTGAGCACCAGCAAAGGTATTTACACCGCCTGATTGAGCTGTAGCAGTTTCGCCGCCTTTAAAAAATCCCATAGCTTTAGCAATACCGCTTGAGATAGTGCCTGAGTTCATGTATTTTAAATTTACTGAGGCTTGATTGAAACCTTTAGTAATGGCTGTAGAAGAAAAAAATCCCGCAGACATACCGCCTATAGCAGAAAAAGCTTTCGAAAAACCATTTATACCTACTTTTATATCCCTAGCATCTTGTCTTGTGAAAGTAAGCTGACCTAGATATGCTATACCAGATTGTTTGCTTCCGGTATTACCACCACCTGCTAAACTAAATCCACCTGCGGATGTAGTATCCACATTTATAGCTCTACCGTCTTTAGTTGCTAGGGTTAGTTTACCGTTTTCTATACTAGCTTCTACGCCTGTTTCATCTTTTCTAGCGTTTATAGCTGCAGTTAAGATATTGCCATCATCTCCAGCTTTTACTGTTATATCGCCTATCAAAACACCGTTTATTTTAAGCCCCTTTATATCTCCACCTCGGACTGCTACTGACATAACCTGAACATTTTTTGCACTAGCTTTTACACCTGTTTGATCAGCCAATGCATTTACTTGTTCGGCAACAGCTTTAAAACCGTCTACTCTTAAAACTCCTTTACTTATTGATTTAAAAGTATATCCAGCAGGAAAACCATCTATACCGCTTAATTTCACAGTTATATCACCACCGCTTGCACTTAGTTTCCATACTGTATTCATAGTAGTTTCAAATCTAGTATGACCTATAGAGTTTGAGTCAGTAGCGCCTATGCTTACTTTAGCTGTTTCGTTTGAGTAAGCGCCTATTTGGAACTCTTTGTTGCTAAAGCTTCCGTTTAGAAGTTGTTGTCCGTTGAAACTTGTAGTTTTAGCTATGTTATCAAGCTCTTCAAGAAGTCTTGAGATGTCGTTTTGAAGTGCACGACGTGAATCGCTATTTTGACCATCTTGGGCTGCTTGTATAGCTTTAGTTTTGATAGTATCAAGAATTTTGATTTGCTCATCCATAGCTTTATCAGCTGTTTGAACTATGCCTATAGCGTCATTTGCATTTTTTACTGCTTGACCAAGCCCACTAGCTTGAGCTCTTAGACTATCAGCGATGCTCATACCTGAAGCATCATCAGCCGCTGTTTGGATACGAAGACCTGAGCTAAGCTTACCTAAAGATCCGTCTAAACTACGATTATTTACAACCGCGTTTGTATGTGCGTTCATCGCAGCAATATTTGTATTTATTCTAAAACCCATTTTTAGTCCTTTTAAATAGTTTGGACTAATAAAGCAAAATGTGTTCCAAAATTAAAGAATTGAAATTTAAAACTTATATATTTCTTTTCTGTAGCCTATTTTTAAAATCAAAATTGTAATCTTTTCATCTTTTAATTCAAATAACGCTCTTCTGATATTTTATATCTATAAATTTGAGAAGTTGACCAATGAAGTTATTCTTATTAACTCCTTTGATTTTTATCATTGTATCTAAAAAAATAAAATAGTCTAAATGGCAGAAGTTAGAATTTAAAAAGCTGGAGAAAACTCCAGCTTTGAAGTGATACATAAGATTGTATTATTGAAGCAGTCTTAATACATTTTCACAGAAACAACCTTAGATTACTGAAGTAATCTAAGAACGTTTTGTTGCACTGTGTTAGCTTGACTCATCGCGTAGCTACCACTTTGAGCAAGGATGTTAAATTTAGAGAAGTTCGCACTCTCTTCAGCGAAGTCAACATCACGGATTTGGCTTTCTGCTGATTTAACATTTACTTGAGTTACGCTGATATTATTTATCGTACTTACTAGTTGGTTTTGTACTGAACCTAGATCGGCACGAATTCTATCTAGTGTTTTTTGAGCAGACTCTGCTATATCTATCATAGCTTGAGCACCAGCAAAGGTATTTACACCGCCTGATTGAGCTGTAGCTTTTTCACCGCCGTTAAAAAATCCCATAGCTTGAGCTATTGTACTTATGATATTTCCTGAATTCATATATTTTAAATTTACAGAGGCTTGGTTGAAGGCTTTAGTAATGGTTGCAGAAGATAAAAATCCCATAGACATACCTGAGCTTGACATTTTCGAAATGCCATTTATACCTACTTTTATATCCCTAGCATCTTGTCTTGTGAAAGTAAGCTGACCTAGATATAATGTACCACTTTTAGACAATACTTTTGCACCGCCTGCAAGACTAAAATTTCCAGCTGTAGTATGTACAGCTACATTTATAGCTCTACCGTCTTTAGTTGCTAGGGTTAGTTTACCGTTTTCTATACTAGCTTCTACGCCTGTTTCATCTTTTTTAGCATTTATAGCTGCAGTTAAGATTTTGCCATCATCTCCAGCTTTAATTGTTATATCGCCTATCAAAACATCGTTTATTTTAAGACCGTGTATAGTTCCAGCAGTTACGGCTGTAGACATAACTTGAACATTTTTTACACTAGCTTTTACTCCAGTTTGAGTAGTCATAGCATTTATCTGCTCAGCTATAGCTTTATAGCCATCTTGTTTCAAAGTAGCCTTATCTACAGTTTTAAATGTATATCCAGCAGGGAATCCGTCTATACCGCTTAATTTTACAGTTAAATCTCCAGCAAGACTTGCTTTCATGACAGTATTATTCGTAGTTTCAAATCTAGTATGACCTATAGAGTTTGAGTCAGTAGCACCTATGCTTACTTTAGCTGTTTCGTTTGAGTAAGCGCCTATTTGGAACTCTTTGTTGCTAAAGCTTCCGTTTAGAAGTTGTTGTCCGTTGAAACTTGTAGTTTTAGCTATGTTATCAAGCTCTTCAAGAAGTCTTGAGATGTCGTTTTGAAGTGCGCGACGTGAATCGCTACTTTGACCATCTTGTGCTGCTTGGATGGCTTTAGTTTTGATAGTATCAAGAATTTTTATCTGCTCATCCATAGCTTTATCAGCTGTTTGAACGATACCGATAGCATCATTACCGTTTTTGATAGCTTGACCTAAACCATTTGCTTGAGCTCTTAGAGAGTCGGCGATGCTCATACCTGAAGCATCATCAGCCGCTGTTTGGATACGAAGACCTGAGCTAAGCTTACCTAGTGAGCTATCAAGGTTGCGGTTGTTCATAACCGAGTTTGTGTGTGCGCTCATCGCAGCAATATTTGTATTTATTCTAAATCCCATTTTAAATCCTTTTATTGATTTGTATTTTGCTTTAGCGTCCTTGCTAAAACCTTATTTGATATATCGGAGAGATTTTAAAAATATTTAGCAAATTTAGAAATTTTGCTCTAAATTTAGAGCAAAAAATATCAAAGCCAGTCTTTAGAAGCTTCTTTTAACTTTTCAAGCGCAGCATTTGTGCTACCTGCTAAGCTAAAAAACCAGTAGCTTTGACAAGAAACCCACTCAAAAAGCTTATCGTTTTTTTCTTCTTCACTATCACTTCTTCTAGCAGATATAACAGTAAGTTCTAGCTCTTGATGCATTAGCATAGAGCTACAAACAGCGTAATACACAGACTGAAACATAGCTTCTTTATATGTTTTTTCTTTAAACGCATCTATCTCAAAAGATATGTTTTGTAACTTCATATAGTCGATTTTATCTTTTTTATCTTTAGCTATAAGCTTTTTATCTTTTTCTATCTCTTTTGCTATCTTTAAAAATATCTTTTCACATTGCTTTTGTAAATTTTCGCCATATTTTATAACACTTTTTAGATATCTTTTAGCTTTTCTTATGTGTAATTCTTGCTGTTTTGGTGAGAGTTTTGGTACTGCTACAAATCTCTTTTTTATACCTGCTTTGATGATCTCATCTGCTTTTTGCTTAAATGGAACTTCTATGGTACCTTCTATCCTAGCACCGCCCTCAGTACAGTTATAAATAGGGTATTCGCCCTTAGTTCTTTTTAAATTAGCTATAGAATGCTCAAAATACGTTCTAAATAAATTCCATGTAGAAGTAGTAGCTATCTCTCCAACCCCACCGTATTTTGTAGTCATAATCTTTTCACGTTTAGTAGGATCTATCTCGGTAGATTTAAATATATGACCCTCTGAATGACTTTTACCGTCTTCACTAAAAGCTAGATCTTGCCCTATAAGTATGATATCCTCACACTCTAAAACTTGAGCTACGTTAAATGCCATATGGGCTGCGCTTTGCCCACCGCCTATATAACCAAATTTAAAATCCTTAAATCCCATTTCATAAGACAAAGGTCTAAATGCGTAGCAAACTTCTCTACCTTTTAAATTTGCCACGGTATCATCATGAGTAAGAGAAGCAACTATAAAAATAATACCTTTATCAAATTCGCTTACTGGATCGCCAAAAAATTTTGAAGTCGCGGGAACTCTCTCGATAGAAGTAACATAATCAGGCTTTATGCCATGCTTTTTAAGTACAGGATAGCTAGCATCTACTGCGATGATAGTAGTATATGGAGCTAGTTTTTTTAGCATAGGAAGCTGCTTGGCTAGAGATGGTCCAGTGGATACTATGACTGCTGAACTACACTTTTTTTTACGTTTATCAATAATATTTTTCAAAGGTACGCCCGAGAATACTGCAGGTAAATGTTTTGTAGTATGCTCCATACCTATAAGATTGTCTTGGGAGTCGTTTCCTTGTTCTTTTATAGCTTGAGATATGGCTCTTGACATCTCTTGATTTATATTAATAACGCTATCTTTGTATTTTTCTCCAGCGTAATAATCATTCATAATATGTAGATTATATAACCTTAGACTATTAAACACTTCTGGAATTCTACATATGATATATAACTCTATAAATTTAACCTTATCCGCATGTAAAACTATAAGCCTATCTTTAAAGATCTCCTCAGAAAAATCTATCAAACTAAGCGCAGCATATAAGATCTCAATTTCTGGCTCAAACACTATTATCTTAGCGTGAGATGGATTAGACAGTAGGGATTTTAAAAAAATTCCATTTCCGATACCGTATAAAAATACTGCCTTATGACGGCTATACTCTTTTTCAAATTCGATTAGCTTTTTTTCTACATCTTTAGCCGGGCTTTCGTACAAATACTCTTTAGTTTCTAAATTTACTATATTTATATCTAGTGGATCTTTGCCCATATACACGCCAAATTTGGTATTTTCTTTTAACTCAAAAAGTTCTGTGGCCAGATCAATGCCATATGGCATAATGGCAGCTATATTTCTATCTAAAGTGGTTATCTCTTTTTTTGTAGTTATCTGGTCGGCTAATTTATTGTTTAATTCCTGAAATTTCTTCTCATCAGGAGTTAGTTCTCTCTTGTTATTTTCAGCGCTCATATTTTTCCTTAATTTTATGATGAAACATAACTTATAAATCGGTTGATATTATTTTATATTTACAATTTCAAATCCATACTCTAAACCGCTACTTCCAAGCATAGCGATAGTTCCTTGCATACTTTTATCTAAATTAAATTTAGTTTTTATCTCTTTTTGTTTTGTTGTCAAGACTACTTCTGAGCCATCACGAAGTTTTGAAGCCATAGCAAAATAAGTCCCACCTCTAAACTCATCTGATTTAGAGTGAGTAAATACTACTGCACCATCAAAACTATCAAGCTCGTCAAGCTCATAAAGCTTACCGCTAAGCGTGATCTTTTCACCATTTAAGTTTAGCAGACCAAAACCAAATTTGGTGCTTAGCAAATTTAACATCTCTTTAGTTTGGCTAGGATTTTTCGCAAATATCTCATCACTTACGATACAAAACTTAGTATCTTTGATAAACTCGCAGATATCAGGAAGCTCTTCTTCACCTATGTTGCTCTCTCCGCTTAAGTATCCAACATCAAGCTCATCAAAAAACTCATCATTAAGTAAATTTTGGCATATCAGGGCTAGAGCATAGCTTACGCTTCCTATCTCGCACTTGATAAACTCTGCATTTAAAAGTGTATCTTTTAAAGGACTGATGACTAAGATATCGTCATCTTTGAATTTGTCTGATAAATTTGGGGATTGAATTGAAAGCATACTTGCTAAGCTTAAGATTTTCATACTCTTACCTTGAATTAAATTTAAATGTAACTAAGAAAATTATAACTGAATTTTGTTTATGTAATGCTTTTTTAGTATTGTAAATTGAGCTTTATAGTTTTAAAGCCTTTAGTAGATAGATAAAAGATTTTTATAAAATTTAAAAGCGAATTTAAACAAGATATAAATCTGCTTAAATTCGCAAACTCTTATAACGCTGAAATTAGAGCATTATAGGAGCAAAAACAAAGCCAAGAGCCACTGAAAGAGCTATAGCTAAAACTCCAGGAATTAAGAAAGCGTGGTTAAATACGTATTTTCCTATTCTTGTTGTACCTGTATCGTCCATTTGAACAGCACCAAGCAATGTTGGATAAGTAGGAAGGACAAATAGAGCTGAAACTGCCGCAAATGAAGCTACAACTATATAAATTTGACCACTATTTTCAGGAGTGATTCCTAAAGCTAAGATAACTGCAGGGATGATAGCTTTTGCTGTTGCTGCTTGAGAATAAAGAAGCATTGAAGCAAAAAATAGCGCTACAGATAGTAAAAACGGATATTTGCCAACTAGATCAGAAGCAAAACCTTTGATCTCATTGATATGTCCACTAACAAAAGTATCGCCGAGCCATGCCACACCAAGTACGCACACGCAAGCTACCATACCTGATTTAAATACACTTGATTGAACCAAAGTATCTGTTCTGACTTTACAAACTATAACGATAAGTGTAGCTATAGTAAGCATAAAGCTGATGATAGCGTGATCTCTACCAAGGATAACAGGATCGATCAAACCTACATTTTTTGATATAGCAGTCGCATAGAAAACTACTGCCAAAACGCCTATCAAAAATATAGCAACTGAAGTTTTTGCAGATTTTGAAACTTCTTTATATTGCGCACCTTTTATCTCTTTTACTAGACCATCTTTTACTCTTTGTTGATAAACAGGATCTTTGTCAAGGTCAAGATTACAAAATGTACTAACGATAAACGAAGTAATCATACAACCGATAAATGTTGTAGGGATACAAATAGCTAAAAGCATAGGATATGAGCAGCCAAGCGGTTCAAGAACGCCACTCATAAATACGACCGCAGCTGAAACCGGGCTTGCTGTGATAGCGATTTGGCTTGCAACGACTGCTATGCTAAGCGGTGCTGAAGGTTTTATATTTTGACCTTTTGCAACCTCAACGATAACTGGTATCATAGAAAATGCAGTGTGACCAGTACCAGCAAAGATAGTTAAGAAATAAGTAACTGTAGGCGCAAGATAGTTGATATATTTTGGATTTTTACGCAAAATTTTCTCAGCTATTTGAACCAAATAATCAAGTCCGCCAGCCATTTGCATCGCTGTGATAGCTGCGATAACTGACATAATGATAAGGATAACGTCCCAAGGAATATTTCCTGGTTTCATACCCAAAACAAGAGCCAAAACAACAACGCCAAGTCCACCGGCGTAACCTATACCCATTCCGCCGAGTTTAACACCTAAGAATATCGCTCCAAACAAAACGATAACTTGTAAAATCAGCATAATATCCATGAAATCTCCTTATTTTTTAAAGCAGCTTTTGAGCACTACTTTTATTAATTCAAACAATATCTATTTATTACTTCAAATTTCTGCTAGCTTTTTATCTATGAGATAAAAAGCTTTTTGTGCAGAATTTTGTATCAATATCCTAAATTTTCGCCGAAAACTCATTCGAGTTTTGCGTTAAATTTGTTTGCTACTCCAAATTTTCGCCGAAAACTCATTCGAGTTTTGCGTTAAATTTGTTTGCTACTCCAAATTTTCGCCGAAAACTCATTCGAGTTTTCTTTTGCGAAAATTTTATTTTTTAAATTTGCTTTTATCTTCATTTGTCATATGAGGATTTAGCATATTTTCTGGACGTAAAATATCATTTATTTGATCTTGAGTTAAAAGTCCTCTTTCAAGTGCGATAGTTGCTACGCTTTTTCCTGTTGTTAAAGCTTCTTTTGCTATGCTAGCACTGTTTTCATAACCGATATATGGATTAAATGCTGTAACGATACCGATTGAGTTATAAACGAAATCAGAACAAACTTTCTCATTTGCAGTGATGCCATCAATACATTTTGTAGCTAAAGTACGGCAAGCTTTTTTAAGCATTGCGATAGAGTTAAACAAGCTATAAGCGATAACTGGTTCAAATACGTTTAGTTGAAGTTGTCCGCCTTCACTAGCTAAAGTTACAGTTACGTCATTACCGATAACTGCAAAACAAACTTGATTTACTACTTCAGGGATAACAGGATTTACTTTACCTGGCATAATGCTTGAGCCTGGTTGCATTTTTGGTAAGTTTATCTCATTTAGTCCGCATCTTGGACCACTACTTAGAAGTCTTAAGTCGTTACAAATTTTACTTAGTTTTGTACTAACTCTTTTTAAAACACCTGAAATTTGAACATAAGCGCCTGTGTCTTGAGTAGCTTCTATAAGGTTACCAGCAGTGATAAATGGACGTTTTGTTACTTCTTGAAGTTTTGTCTCAACTACTTTTGGATAGTCTGGGTGAGAGTTGATACCTGTACCGATAGCTGTTCCACCTAGGTTTATCTCGCGTACTAGGTTTCTAGCTTCTCTTACGCGGTCGATGTCTTCGCCAAGCATAACTGAAAAAGTTTTAAACTCTTGACCCAAAGTCATAGGAACTGCGTCTTGAAGTTGGGTTCTACCCATTTTTAAAACGTCTTTAAACTCTTCTGCTTTTTTATCAAAGCTATCTTTTAAGATATGCATAGCTTCAGTTAGCTCACAAAGTCTTTCATAAATAGCAACTCTTAAAGCTGTAGGATAAGCGTCATTTGTACTTTGACTTAGATTTACGTGATCGTTTGGATGGCAGTATTGATACTCGCCTTTTTTGTGTCCCATAATCTCAAGCGCGATGTTTGCTATAACTTCGTTTGCATTCATATTTGTACTTGTTCCTGCGCCGCCTTGTATCATATCTACAACGAATTGATCGTTATATTTACCGCTCATTATTTGATCGCAAGCTTCACAAATAGCATTTTTGATCTTCGCATCAAGCAAGCCAAGATCGAAATTTGCAAGTGCTGCTGCTTTTTTAACTTGAGCAAGCGCTACTATAAAATTTGGAAAATTGCAAATACGTTCGTGAGTAATGTTGAAATTCTCAACTGCTCTAAATGTTTGAACTCCATAGTAAACATTATCGGCAATTTCTAATTCACCGATAAAATCGTGTTCTTTTCTAGTATTCATAAAGTCTCCTTAACTATTAAAATGAATAAATTCAATTAAAATTGTAGCTATGAACTATTAAATCCAACTTAAAAAAATATTTTGCTTTATCTAATTAAGCATTTAAGAGCTTCCACATAGACCTAAATTTATATTTTTAAATTAAAATATGTGTAAAATCGTAGCACAAATATGGCTATATGGTGACTATCTAAGTAATTCTTAAATAATCTAGCAATAAAACTTTACTATGCATAATAATTTTGGCTTATTTGACCTATTATGGTTATGTATTAAAATACCAGAATTTAAGGATTTTATCAGAAAAACAAATTTAAAATAATCGGATTAAATAAAATAAACAATTATTAAATAAATTTTTGGTTATGATAATGTATAGAAAATTAATAATTTTATTTCTTTATATAAATTTAACGCAAGCTGCTCAAACTAATCAAGACGATCTAATTTTTATAGGCGCTGATGATGCTCACGCTCAAAACATTACTGGTAGTGGAATTAGGGTCGGTGTTGTAGATGGCGCACCAAATGCTAATCATCCTAGCCTAAATGGTCAAATTGCAGATCAAATTTACTCTACTTATAATTACAAAACCTATACTCCTGATTTTTTAGCAGATACTCATGGTAGTCACGTAACTAGTATAATCTTAGGTAAAAATTTAGGCTCTAATAATCCGCGTGGTGTAGCATATGATGCTAAAAGCTATAATGTCCAAATTACCGGATATAATGTTACAGGAAAGAGTTCATTTATAAATCCTGATATTTATGATTATTTTGTAAAAAATGACGTTAAAGTGATAAATAATAGCTGGAATTCTACAATTTATCCATTTATTGGAATGAACGGAATTTATTATTATCCATCATATTCTAGTAATAGTTCAAATGAATGGTTAAAAACTGTTTATTCTCAATCAACTATTTCTAAAAATTTAGCCGATTTATCTAAAGAAAATAGATCTTTAGTCGTATTTGCAAGCGGAAATGAGGGTATGAGTTCTCCAGGTATCTCTTCAGTGTTGCCTAGCTTTGATGAAGATTTGCGGTCGTGGTTAAACATAGGAGCTTTAGATATCTCACATATTACAAAAGATAGCAATAATAAACTAAAAATCTCATCTCTTGGAGTGCCTATTTTTAGTAATGGCTTTAAAGGTGCGACAAATTACTCTCTTATGGCGCCGGGCAATTTTGTAGTCGGCGCAAACGCATCTTATGGTGTGCGAGACGAGGTATTTGGAAAAGTAGATAAAAATTTATATATAGCTGTTAGTGGTACATCTCAAGCTGCGCCTTATGTCAGTGGAGCTGCTGCATTAATAATGCAAAAATTTAATTTTTTAAAACCTAATCAGGTAGCAGATGTACTTTTAAGTACCGCAAATAAAGACTATATTGCACCAAAAGTTGTTTTAAAACAGACAAAGGCTAGGGTATTAAATGATACAAAAACAGCTATGGTAGACAAAGTATTTTATACTTTATTTTATATTGATAATAAAATTCCTAAAAAAGCCGATGGAACGGTTGATATGACTCAAATTAGCAAAGATATACAAGAGGCATATAAAGAGGCATATAAAGATAGCAATGATTTATATTTGGCATATTATTTTTTAACACAAGATTCAAGAACGCAAGATAAATATCAAAGAATAGAAGATTATGAGTCTAGTTATCCTTGGTTGCAAGAGGTTAGTCGTGAGGAAATTTTTGGGCAAGGAATACTTGATATCACAAAAGCCTTAAAAGGAATAGGTACACTCGATGCAAATAGGCTTAGTGATAAAGACGTAATAGATAATTATAAAAATGAAAATAAAGCCGTATACTATATGCTTGATACCAAAGATAATGATGCTGAGTTTAGCAATGATATAAACCAACGCAAATGGGAAGCAGATACGCATAGAAATGATGCTTTAAATTTACCAAAAAATTTAGATGGGCTAAACATCGGTTTTATAAAAAATGGAAGTGGTACGCTTACGATGAGTGGAAAAAATAGCTATGAAGGTGCTACTATCGTCAGACAAGGAAGCTTAAAACTAACAGGAAATTTAGCTAGCAATACTTACGTAGAAAACGGAGCAAATTTAATAGGCAATGGAACAATAGCAAAAGATTTATATAATGATGGCACAGTCCGTCCGGGAAATGAAGATTTGAGTGATTTAGTAGTAAGCGGAAAATATATACAAACAGGCAATGCAAGGCTTATTTTAGACTTTGGTAATGATGATAACTCAAAGCTTATAGCTAATAGTTACGATATACAAGGCGGAATACTTCAATACAACCCATTAGAAAAATACTATACCACAGATAAAGAATATAAGATAGATTTAGGAGATTTGGCTAATTATATAAATGCTTTTACAAACATAGAAGTAAAAGAAAATAATGCAATTTCTTTTAAAATATCTCTTGATAATGCAGATAAACAAACTATAAATAAAGCCATTACAACGTCTCCTGTTAGCGATGATCAAACAGAAAAACAAGATAATACTGGAAATTATGATGGCAGTAGTAGTGAAGAAAATAGCAAAAAAGATGATTTAAATACTCAAACAAATCCTAGCAATCCTGATCAAATCAACAAAGATCATATTGTGGTTACTCCTATCGTTAAAAAAGATGTATATAATAGCACTTTATTAAATATAAGAAAAGGAGATCTTAACTCTGCTTATCAAGACTTCTTTGCTAAGATAGAAAATAGCGATCAAACAACTTTTAATCAAGCAATAAAATCGATAAATTCAAATTTAATCGCAGATGTTACTCCGTACGTTTTTTCTCAACAAGAGTCTTTTAACCAATCAAATATGATGTTAGCTATCAATCCAGTGATGTTTAATACTATAGATAATATTGCCCACTTTAAACAGTCCCCTACATACTTTGCTTATAACGGCATTACTTCATCTGATTTTATCTATGATATGGGACTAATCGAAGAAGCAAAATCGTTTATTTGGTATCTATCTCCTAAATATAAGAAAATTAAAGCTGATAATTATAAAGGTGATGCTTATGGGTTCGATCTAGCATTTGGAGGTAATCCAACCCCAAATTCTCAAGCCATATTCAATATAAATTTCGTTCAAACTAAGTTAAATTTTAATGATCATCTAGAAAATTTTGAGAGCAAATATATAAATTTAGGAGCTAATTATATTTATGATTTTGAAATTGCTAAGTTTTTAAGTGGAGCCAACTTTGGCTTTGGTGATAACAAAATCAATAGACAAATAATAGGAACTAACTCAAATTTATCAAGTGATTACGATACAAAAATAACCTCGCTTCAACTAGGCTTATCTAAAGATTTTGTAGTTAGTGATAACTTTACACTAACACCGCTAGTTTATACCAGTGGTTCATACATGTTTCAAGATAAATTTAGAGAATCAGGCTCTTTATTTGCCAAAGAATATGAAAAAATATCTCATTTTAGCACTAGCATAACTGGAGGACTATACAGCACTTACAAGCTAAAGCATAGCGAAAATATGACTGATATATCATTGTATAGTTTGTATGAGCGTAGACTTAGCGGTAAAAAGCTCAAAAACAGCTATAGTTTTGTAGATTTTCCATCACTTGCAAAAATAAGCAGCGATCAAAAACTAAATAAAGATGTTATTAGCGTAGGTATAAATTCAAAAACATCATTTAAAAATGGATATTTCATTAGTTTTGGTATACTATCAGAGTATATAGATGATGTTAATAATATTAATTTAATGGCTATGTTTGGAAAAAGATTTTAAAATCATTTTTGATATTTTAAAGAGCTATATTTTTTAGTCGGCAATCTCTAGAATCAATCATAAGCTAAAATATATAGCTTATGATAATGGTTGTAAATATTTTGCTCGTCAATCCGCTTTGTTGCTAAGCAGTATTGCTAGGAATTTGGTTTTTGGATTTTCATTTAAGGCTATTTTGATACTCATAGTAAGAGGAACGGCCAAAAACATTCCGCCGATCCCAAGCACAAATCCCCAAAAAAGTAGGCTAAGTATTACAACAAGTGTTGAAATTCCAAGTCCAGAACCTAGAAATTTAGGCTCTATAAAGTTGCCTATAGCGATATTTACGACTAGATAAACCAGGCTTAGCCACAGCGTATCGCCAAAATCATTTACTAAAAGTGACATCAAAATAGCAGGAACTGCAGCTATGATAGAGCCTATAGTCGGTATATAATTTAGTATAAAAGCCACAACGCCCCAAAGCGGTGCGTAAGGAATATTGAAATAAACCAAAAAACCCCATAAAATAAGACCAGTAGCGATAGAAGATATGGTTTTTATAGCTAGATATCTTTTTAAATTTGATATAAAATTATTTACTATATCATGTGTTTGACTATGTTTTTTAGAGAAATACTCTACTTTGTCTTTAAAAACCTGAGTTTCAACAAGCATAAAGATCACTAGTAAGAACACCAAAAATGACTTTGTAACTATCTCACTAGTTTGCCTTAAAATAGTGCTTGTAGTAGAAAAGATCTTGTTTGTATCTATGCTATCTATCACAAAACTGTTTATCTTGATGATCTCGTAAGAATTTAGCCAAGCTATAGTCTTATCGATGAAGTTTGAGAGTTTTACTTGATATTCAGGAAGCGCGGCGCTAAAACCGTTTAACGCAGTGGCGATAACATTTCCTAAAAACCATAACACAAGAGCAAAAGCCGAGATAATCACCACAAAAGCCAGAGTTCGCCTTATTTTTAGTCTAGCCATAAAATCAAGCATAGGAGACACGATAATAGCGATAAAAACCGCCAACAAAAAAGGCACGACGATGGATGATGCTGCGCTAAGCCCTGCTACAATGATGACAAAACTAGCTATAGAAATCAAAATAAGCTGATATTTCAAATTTGATCCTTGCGAAATTCTAAAAATGCTATCTATATTCGACTTAAATTTTACATAAGTCAAAACCTAAAATTATAAATTTAAAAATAATTTTAGTATTATAAAATATTTTCATAAAATCTAAGCAAACAATTTGTATTTATGCTGTAAAATCAGCTTTTTAAATTTAAAAAAGTGAAAAATAATGGAATTTTCTTATATACTTATTGGTATCGTAACTGGTATCATTTCTGGACTTTTTGGGATCGGTGGAGGTACGATAATAGTACCATTTATGCTTAGCATAGGATTTAGCTCTCATCACGCCATAGCGATCTCTGTTTTTCAAATGATGTTTTCGTCAGTATTTGGCTCATTTATAAATTATAAAAAGAAAAATTTAAATATAAATGATGGCATATTAGTCGGTTTAGGAGGATTAGTAGGTGCTAGTTTTAGTGGTTTAATTTTGACTTCGGTTTCAGATATCACTTTGACAGCTGCATTTTTGTGTTTAAGCATAGTTTCACTCTTAAAATATGCATTAAACGTAAAAAACGTAGTTAATCATACTCAAAGAAACGAGTTACAAAAACGTCTCATTTTGGTAGGAACAGGAGCGATAACTGGTGTTTTTGCCATATCTTTAGGTATCGGCGGAGGATTGCTTATGGCGCCTATTTTGGGATATATGCTAGGGTTTGATAGTAAAAAAGTTGTACCGATATCTCTATTTTTTGTGATATTTTCTTCTCTTTCTGGTACGATTTCTTTCATAAGCTCTGGTGTTATAAATAAAGATATAGTAAATGCGGGTATTACCGTTGGTATATCATCTATGATAGGAGTCGTTATAGGTATAAAGATCATAGAAAAAATGCAAGTAAAAGCCCATAGAAAAATACTTATTGGAGTATATATACTATCGATAATACTTACGTTTATAGGACTATTAAGAAAACTAGAAATCATAAGTTTTTAGTTTTGAATTAAAGTAAAATATATAAAGCGTTTTTTAGGATATTAAATCTGAAATAAAAAGAATAAATCTTGGTGACCCCTACGAGACTTGAACTCGTGTTACCGCCGTGAAAGGGCGATGTCCTAACCGCTAGACGAAGGGGCCACTTACGGTTTGTTTTTTGGAAATGTGATTATACTTCTTATTCACTTAATAAATACTTAAAAATACATAAAATTTAACATTTTACTGTATAATTTTGCAAAAATTTAAAAAGGCTGAATGTTGTTTAAATTTAAATTACTACTTTTCATCTGTATTATAGGATTTTTTACGGGCTGCGCTACGCCTGAAGCAGATCATTCAAAAAGCATATCTTTACTCATAAAATCAAAGATTTTAAAAGTAAATGACGCTGGATTTATACACTTTTACAAAAATTACACAAACGTACAAATTTATAATAGCGGAAAAAGCGTTTTAAATTTAAACATCAAAGATAAAATTTGCATAAATAACGCCTGTGAAAATAAAACCGAATTTAATAAAAAGTTCTTTTTAAATGCTCATTACGAAGATTTGCTAGAGGATATTTTAGAAGCTAGAGCGATATATGATGGCAAAAACTTAGTAAAAACAAACTGTGGCTTTGAACAAAATCTAAGAAATATTTCAGTAGAATACAAAATTTGTGGCGGCGAAGTCCGCTTCACAGACCAAAAAAACGGTATAAAAATAGTAATGAAAGAGCTTAATTGAAGAAAATCGGAGCACATGTAAGTGCTAGCGGCGGAGTGCAAAATGCTCCGTTAAACGCCGCAAAAATTGGTGCTGATGCGTTTGCGTTATTTGTAAAAAACCAAAGGCAATGGAGTGCAAAACCACTAGCAAATGAAGATATAGAAGTATTTAAACTAAATTTAAAAATATCAAATATCAATACCAAACACATACTTCCGCACAATAGTTATCTTATAAACCTAGGTCATCCAGAGACTCAGCAAAGACAAAAAAGCATAGATGCATTTTTAGATGAGATAGAACGCTCACAAGCTCTAGGACTTGAGATGATAAACTTTCACCCAGGCTCTCATCTAAATTTGATAAGTGAAATACAGTGTTTGCAAAACATAGCAAATTCCATAAACTATATCTTAGAACATTCGCAAAATATCACTTTAGTCATAGAAAATACAGCTGGTCAAGGCTCAAATATGGGATATAAATTCGAACATCTCGCCTACCTCATCAAAAACACGGCCGATAAAAATAGAATAGGCGTTTGCATAGACACCTGTCATCTTTTTACCGCGGGATACGACATCAGAGACAAACAAAGCTACGCAAAAACTATGGGCGAGTTTGAAAACTTGATAGGTTTTGAGTATCTAAAAGGAATGCATATAAATGATAGCAAATGCGATCTCCACTCAAAAAAAGATCGTCATGAAAGCCTAGGAAAAGGATATCTTGGGTGGAGCAGTTTTGAAAATATTATGAACGACGATAGGATAGATGAGATACCACTTATCTTAGAAACTATAGACGATAGCATATGGAAAGATGAGATAGAGCATTTAAGAAATTTGATAAAAGGATGTAAATGATTTATAAAAAAATAGCTGTTCTAGTAGGCGCGGTTTACTCACTGCAAGCAGCAGGCTACAAGATACCAGAGCAAAGTAGCGACGCCGTAGCTTTAGGAGCATCAAACATCGCTTCTAGCTTCGGTCCTGACGCGGCTTATTACAACCCAGCAAATATGATGTATGTTGAGGACGTTAGACATTATTTTGAAAACTCATTTACGTATATCCATTTAGCAAAGCACTCATTTAAGCCTGATGTTTCAAATGCTAACAACTACAATACAACTTCTGGGAACTCGGACTTTTTAGTTCCTACGTTTCATTTCGTATCTCCAGAATACATCCCAAACTGGCGTTTTGGACTTAGTTTTGCAGTACCTGCTGGACTATCCATAAGCTGGGATGATAAATACCCCGCATCAACCGCAAAGCTTTTTTCGCTCAAAGTTTTTGAACTAAATCCTAGCGTAGCCTATAGAGTTACTGATGAGATTAGCGTAGGCGGTGGATTTAGAGTCGTTTATGCGACTGGTAAAGTAGAAACAAATCCCAATGGTAGCATAGGAGGTGGAGCCATAAACTTAGACGCTCATAGAGAGCTTGATGGCGATGATATAAATTTCGGTTGGAACGCCGCCATAACTTATAAACCTACTGACGAGCTTAGTCTAGCAGCTACTTACCGCTCAAAAGTAGATCTAAATTTAGAAGGCAACGCAAAGATAACTTCAAAATCAAATCTTCCTATACCGGCGTTTAATGGCTCGTACGATGGACACGTAGATGTCAGCATACCGCTTCCTGCTACTTTGATCTTAGCACTTTCATATAAGATTAAAGATGTGACTTTACTTACTGCTTATGAGAGAACCTACTGGTCAAAACTAGAAAGATTTGATTTCAATTACGGTGGAACTACTATCCCAGCTTCAGCCGTATTTGATCATCCCGTGGAAAAAAACTGGAAAGACTCAAACACCTACAGATTTGGCGTAGCGTGGGATGTAAATACCAAATTTAGACTAATGGGCGGTTTTGCTTATGATGAAAGTCCAAGCGATCCAAGCTTAATAGGATTTGAGCTTCCAGATACTTCTGCTTATGTGTATTCGTTTGGATTTAATTATAAATTTAACGAAGATATCGAGCTTGCGTTTGGTTACTTATATCAAGATAGAAAAGATAGACATATAAACAAAAGCGATCCAGTAAATTCGTTTAACAATGTCGTTGGTGAGATGAAAAATGGCAACTCTCAACTAGTAAATTTAGGTATAAAATATAGGTTTTGATTATGGAATATAAATTTAATAACTACTATGAAATGCTTGATAGCTCGGCTTCTTTACATCCTAAAAATATAGCGATTTTCTCAGAAAAGGCAAAACTATCTTATAAAGAATTAAAATTAAAAGTAGATCAAACCATAACTTTTTTACGAGATAATCAAATAGCTAAAAACGACAAAGTAGCTATGATAGTGACAAACTGCGAAGAATTTGTCATATCGTTTTTTGCCATCACAGCCATCGGAGCGATCCCCGTTCCTATAAACACTTTTTTAAAAAAAGATGAATTTAGATATATACTAAACGATTGTCAAGCTAAAATGCTGATAGTCTCAAACTCTCATTTAAAAGAGATAGACGGCTTAGAAGCGTCATCTCTAAAAGTAGTTGTGATCGGTGAGTTTGAAAACAGTGCTTATCAAAGCTTCAAAGACGCTTTTTATAGAGCCATAGATAAAGACTTTGTTTCACCAGCTAAGCTTGAAGACACTGCTAGTATCATCTATACTTCAGGAACTACTGGTCATCCAAAAGGCGCAGTTATCAGCTATAAAAACGTATTTTCAAACATACTTGGCATAAATGAGATATTTAGCATAACTCACAAAGATAGATTTATCGTTTATCTTCCTATGTTTCATAGCTTTACGCTTACTGTTATGGTCATAATGCCTATATACAGCGCGAGTAGTGAAGTTATCGTTAAATCTGTATTTCCGTTTTCAAATGTTTTAAAACAGACTTTGCTCAAAAGAGTAACCGTATTTTTAGGAGTTCCTGCTATTTACAGCGCTATCGCAAAAGCCAAAATTCCGTGGTATTTTAAATGGTTTAACGCCATAAGATATTTTGTATGTGGCTCAGCTCCGCTTGCTAAACAAACCATAGACGATTTTGAGCGAATTTTTCCGCGTGCCAAACTTCTTGAAGGATATGGGCTTAGCGAGTGCTCACCACTAGTAAGCGTAAATCGTCCCGAAAATAAAAAAGTCTCAAGCGTAGGGCTTCCGCTTCCAAAATTTGACGTAAAAATAGTAGATGATGAAATGATAGAAATGAAAACAGGGGAAGTCGGAGAGATCATCGTAAAAGGTGATAACGTCATGCAAGGATATCTAAACAATCCTACGGCTACTGATGAAGTGATCATAAATGGCTGGCTAAGGACAGGAGATCTTGGAAAAGTAGATAGCGATGGATTTTTATATATAGTAGATCGCTTAAAAGATCTCATCATTTCTAAAGGACAAAACATATATCCTAGGGAGATCGAAGAGCTCATCTACAAAATAGAAGAAGTCGAAGCGTGTGCGGTGATCGGCATAAAAGACGAAAACGAAGATGAAGACGTGGTTGCGTTCATACAACTAAAAGAAGATATGGTCTTAAGCGAAGCTAAAGTCAAGGCATTTTTAAAAAATCATCTTGCAAATTTCAAGATACCAAAACATGTTTATTTTGCAGATGAATTACCAAAAAATGCAGCCGGCAAAGTTTTAAAAAGAGTTCTTAAAGAAAATATCAAAGGCAAAATAAATTGAAATATCTAAAAGATTTTTTAGAAAATAATACGAATTCGGAAATTTTCACGATCTTAGAATGCGATAAATACGAGATCAAGATCTTGCAGTACATGACAAATCACTACATAAATGGAGTTAGCTCAGCTACTGTATTTGACGTGCTTAATGCTATTTTTAAAGAAGAAAATTTAAAATATTTAGAATACATATCTCAGATAAAAAATCTAATCGATATGGGCTATTTGGTACATAATTTTTCATTTTTAAAAGAAAACGCCAAACAAAAATCATCTAAGCTAAGTATGCTTTATAACGAAATAGAGTTAAGCGAACAGTTTTTAAGACTACTTGAAGATGGAAAAACTATAAATTTAATGCCTGCTAATGAGCCATATAATGATCACTTAGAATACCTAAAAGATGAGTTTTTACGAGTAGAGCTTTATCAAAAAAGATTAAATAATCACAGCCAAAACGCCAAATCAAAACTAGATAAAAAAATAAAAAATTTAGAGAGTATCATCGAAGATCGCCTAAAGATCAGCAAAATTCATCTAGCCTGTGAGCAAATTTTTAAAGAAAATAGTCTCAATGAAAAAGAGCAGATAATATTTCTAGCGCTTTTAAAAGAGGAGTATAGTGGTGAGTTTGAAACGCTAAGAGATCTAAATACGCTAGTAAGCTTAGTCAGCAAAGACGATATGGAGCGGATGAAAAACAGAAGCTTGCTTGAAGAAGGCTCAAATTTACTTGAAAACGCGCTTATCGACTATGACGAAGTTTTAAATGCTTTTGGAAGCGTAAGCAGAAGTTTTTTTATAAATGAAGATATATTACAACTGATCATGCATCCTCAAAACTCTAAAAAAAGAAGAAAACTTAAGCTAGAAACGATGGTAAGTAAGAGCGATATATTTGAACTTATAGAGCCAAGCAGCGACTTAAACGACGTAGTTTTAAACGATCAAACCAAAGAGCTTTTAGACAATATCCTAAAACAAACGGATAAAAAAGTAATAAATAGGCTAAATAGTTGGGGTATAAAGAGTCAAAAAAGCGTATCGGTTAAAGTCATATTTTACGGAAGTCCTGGAACTGGCAAAACAATGAGCGCCTTAAGTCTTGCAAAAAGTCTCAAAAAACAAATTCTTAGCTTTGACTGCTCAAAAATACTAAGCAAATACGTAGGCGAAAGTGAGCAAAACGTCCGCAAGATCTTTGATACATATAAAGAAATCTGTGCAAAAACAAAAACAGAACCAGTCTTGCTGCTAAATGAAGCCGATCAATTTTTATCAACGCGCACGGACTCTAGTAGTGGAAGCGATAAAATGCATAACCAAATGCAAAATATTTTTTTAGAACAGATAGAAAAATTTGAAGGTGTTCTTATCGCGACTACGAATTTTATGCAAAGTTTGGATCACGCATTTTCGAGAAGATTTGATTATAAGATAGAATTTAAAAAACCAGATCTAGCAGCAAGGCTAAAAATTTGGCAAAAGATCATCCCGCAAAATGCTAGTTTTGAAGAAGATTTTAGTTTAGAAGAGTTGGCTAAATTTGAACTAAGCGGAGCCCAAATAGTTCTTGTACTAAAAAATACTGCTCTTAAAGTAGCTTGCGATGATGAGGGAATATTTACTATGGAAGCTTTTGAAAAAGAGATAAAAAGAGAGATCAACTCGGCTTTTGGGGAAGACAAAAAAGTCGGGCTTTTATAAAAATTAAGCAACCTTAGCATCATTTACTTATCTTATTTATATGACAAGTTCTTTATGTATGACTTAAAAAGGCGGCGTAAATTTGCCTATAGATAGGATATTCTATGCTTTATTCTATTCATAACGCCGAGTTCGTTGCAGCTTATCACATCTCCACCATCACAAGCAAGTTTAAAGTGCTTAGCTGCTTTTTTATAGTCGTTATTTTCAAAGGCTGCAAAACCATCTTCATAATCACCGCCAAACGCCATAACTATCCCAAGCAGACAGATCAAAGCAACTTTTTTCAAATTTAAACCTTTGTGATTATTTATATTTTATACTTTATTTTGTTAAATTAATATCTCAAATAAAACAGACCGATCAGCTAGCCATAACTCTTAATTTTTTAGATTTTTTTAGTTTCGCTTCATCTCTAAAAACAGCCCTAACGGTGTCCATACCGATATAAAACTCTTTCATCAAAATAACAAAGATATAGCGTCCAAACTCGGTTAATTCTATAAAATTTCCGTTTATTTTGATAGCATTTGTAAGCTTCAAAAGTAGAATTTCTTTAAATAATGCAGTTTTTAAATTCGCACCGCAAGCCGCATTAAATTTATTCACATCTATCTTTCCGTCAAAAAGTTCGGTTAAAAATAGATATTTTAGTCTTTCTTTATATTTAAATTTACATTTGGCTATCGTAGCACTTGCTTTTGCGTTGATACGCTCACTATAGTCATCAAGGTTGAAAGCATTTATAACTAGCTCGCCATCTAAAAAGCTAAAAGCTCCACTTCCAACACCGACATATTCGTGGTTGCTACTTACATATTCATCTTTTAGACTTAGGCTATTTTTTGAAAAAGACCAAGCGTTATTAGGACAATACTCTTTAAACTCGGCGCATATCAGCTCGTAAAATTCACGTTCAAAGTCGTTATTGCTTACACCAAGACTGGCGGCTATCTTATCTTTTGTTAAATTTGATTTCATCAAAGGATAAAATGTGATCTGCTCAGGATCCAAGCTTTTTGCAATAGTAATATCGTTTAAAAGAAGCTCCTTGGTTTGAAAAGGGAAATTAAAAATAAGATCCAAACTAGTAACTGGAAGTATACCTATGGCTGCGCTTAGTTTTTCTTGTAGCTCTTTTGATGAACCGAATTTATCATATCTTGCAACCTTTTTTAAGATATCATCGTTAAAACTCTGAACACCGATACTAAGCCTATTAATGAGTCCTTTAAAACGAGTGAGATTTTCAGCTGCTATGTGATTTGGATCTGTTTCTGCAGAGATATCTTTTATATTAAAAAGATTTTTAGCGTGCTCAAGTGTTTTTATAAGCTCGTCTTCGTTTATCAAAGTAGTTCCGCCACCAACATACATAGAGCCAAAGTCATATCCTGCGTCTTTCATCGCAGTCATTTCAAGCCTTAAGCTTGCAAAGTATTTTTTAGCCGCTTCCTCATCATAAGCGTATTTATGAAATGAACAATACGGACAAAAAGTATGGCAAAAGGGGATATGCGCGTATAGCATATATTTTTTATCAGGATTTGGAATTTTTTGAAAATCGTTAGTTAAAATGTCGATATTAAGCTCATTATATAATGATTTTTGCATGGAAAGAGCAGCGTATTTTACGCTTGAGTTTTGAATAAAACTTAAAAAACTCATCTCATTAATCCTTTATCTATTATTAAATATAAATTTTAATAATATCATATTAGAATTAACAAGATGAAAATTGAGAAAATTTAGTCTAGTTTTACCAACGCTTTTATGATTTCGACTAATTCTTCTTGACTATTTACTTTTTCTAAATTTACTAGATATTTTCCTTTTACTATAAAAGCAGGAGTTCCGCTGATCTTAGCGATATCTAGCCCCTCATCAAATCTTTTTACAAAGTTCTTACCTTTTTCACTGCTAGCATAGTCTAGTATATCTTGTACACTCACGTCTTTTTTGGTAGCTTCTTTTATAGCGTTTACACCCACTTCATAAAATGCTTTTGGAGTACCCCATCTTTGTCTATGTTTAAAATATCCCTCGAAATACGCTTTCATAACTTGATGATAAGCCGACTTTTCATTTAGCGAGTTGTTTATAAAGTTTTTCTCATCGATCATTTTTGCATACGCTAAAACCTCAGCCATATGATAACCAAATTCTCCCATCTGTTTTACTTGCCACTCTTCGTATTTGAACTCTGGCAAAAACTCTGATACGAACTTTAACGTACCAACTTTAAAGTGGTTATAACAGTGAATGCAAGCGTAGCTAAAAAGCTCTATGATTTTATCATCAGCACCTTGTATAATCTCATTGCCCTTTAATTTTGTATATTCTACACCCTCTGTGATCGCACTTAAAGTAGTACTAAGAGTAAGTAAGCTTGCGACTACTAATTTTTTAAATTTAAACATTTTAATCCTTTATTTTAAGTTTTTAAAGCTGAGTGGTAAATTTAACCCAAGCTCTTTTACAAGTTTTATAGTTGCTTGAAGATCATCTATGCTCTTACTTACAACTCTTATCTCTTCGCCTCTGATACTAGCATTGACTTTAATCTTTGAATCTTTTATCGCCTTTGTTATAGTCTTTGCGTTCTCTTTATCTATCGTATCATTGAGCTTTAAAGTGCATTTCGTATTTGCTCCGCTTGCGCTTTCTCTTTTTTCTTCACTGATCGCTACAGGCGGAATATCACGCTTTATGAGTTTGCTTAAAACTATATCTTTTAAAGCATCAATCTTGTTGTCACTTGAACTAAGTAAAGTTATGGTCTTGTCTTTTTCATTTAACTCTATCTCGGCTTTTAGTCCTTTAAAGTCGAATCTAGAACCAACCTCTTTTTTAGCGATTTCCAAAGCATTTTTGACCTCCATAAGATCAACGCTTGCACTTATATCAAAACTATGTTCGTCAGCCATAAATTATCCTTTTATAAAATCTTTGATATTTTTTACTATTAAATTTAACAGTCTTTTCCTAGCCTCTACGCTCGCCCAAGCGATATGAGGAGTTATAAGGAGTCTATGTTTGTTTTTTACATTTAGAAATGGATGGTTTTTTTTCATAGGCTCGGTTTCTAAAACATCACTCGCAAAGCAAATTTCACGCTCATCGACGAGTTTCGCGATCACTTTTTCATCCACTATCCCACCTCTACCGTAGTTCATAAGGATAGCACCGTCTTTTAAGTGTGATAAAGCTTTCTCATCAAAAAGACCTTTTGTATTTTCATTTAGTGGGGAATGTATGCTTATGATATCTGATTTTAAAGCTTCATCAAAGCTTACTTGTTTGAATTCATTATTTCGATTTGCACCACTAGTTGAATAATAACTCACAACACATCCAAAGCTTTTTGCTATATTTGCTACTTTTTTACCGATCTCGCCAAGCCCAATTACACAAAAGCTTTTGCCTTCTAGCTCAAAGATAGGCTTATCTAAATGCACGAAAATAGGACTAGAAGACCAACCGTCTTCACGCTTACAATACTCGTCGTAATAAGCAACTTGATTACGCAGTGCTAAAAGAGAGGCAAATGCCTGCTGGGCTACACTTGAAGTAGAATACCCAGCTACGTTTTTTACCGGGATATTTGCAACTTTTGCCGCCTCTAAGTCTATATTATTTACCCCAGTAGCACTTACACAAATCAACTTTAAATTTGTTTTTAAGATGACTTCTTTGGTTATCAAAACTTTATTTGTTATGACTATATCAGCGTCTTTTAATCTCTGGATTGTTTGAGAAGGCTCTGTTTTTGGATAGCTTATAAATTCCGCAAATTCACTAAAATACGCATTTAGATCTATATCATTTCCAAGAGTGTCACTATCTAAACAAACTATTTTTATAGAAATGCCACCTTGGGTCGCTTCGCTCATTTTCATAAATATCCTTCATTTTTAGGATTGATTATATCAAATTTAATTAACCAAAAGTTATTTTACGATCTTAATTCCAACGCCTAAATATATCGTGTTCTATGCAAAGCAGATCTAACCACTTACCGATTATAAAGTTTTCCATTTCATCAAGGTTCTTTGGACATGAATAATACGCTAAAACAGGCGGCGCGATGATGACTCCTAAGGCTGATAATTCGCTCATTTGACGAAGAGATATAGCCGAAAATGGCATTTCGCGCACAGCCAAAATAAGGGTTTTATGCTCTTTTAACATAACAGCGGCGGCTCTTGCTATGAGATTGTCCGCCAAAGAGCAAGAAATTTTAGCTAGAGTGTTGATGCTACAAGGCACAACTATCATCTTATCAAACCTAGATGAACCGCTAGCCGCGCTTGAATAAATTTCACCATTTTGATGCGTGATAACATTTGGATTTAGATCATCTGTATCAAAACCTTCTTTTTTCATAGAAATTTTTGCATTTTCACTGATGATGAGATGAACTTCGTGACCTAAATTTGATACCATATTTGCTAGATTTAAACCCAGATGTGTACCGCTAGCTCCTGTTATACCTACTAGTATTTTCACTATTTTATCACGTGTCCGACGAATTTTGAGTAATTATCAAGTACTACGCCGCCTTTTCTAAAACCAAGCGCACAACCCTCGTAAGCAAAAAACACGCCTGCTTGATAATTATCACCATTGGCGTCTTTGTTAAACTCTACAAATTCTTGATATAAAAATTTACCGTTTTCATACTCTCCGCCGTTTTCATACTCTACATTTGCATTTTCATCAAGCACCGAAACATTTGCTCCTTCTCTTGCTAAAAACGGTTTTTTGACCTGTTTTTTATGAGCAAGAGGCTCAAAACTACTCTCCAACAAAAGAGGATGATTTGGATATAGATCCCATAGGATTTTCATAATTCCTTTACTTTGAAATAAAAGAGTATAAGCCGGATTTAAAATGATCGCTTTTTGATTATTTATAATATTTTTTAAGATAAGAGCCAACTCTCCTTCTTCAACGGCAATATTTTCCCACGGGATCAGCTTGAACCAATATTCGTAATTCTCGCCGTTAAAAGAGATACCGTCCTCGTCACTAAAGCTAACTTCATCAACGTAAGCAAACTCAGTCTCAAATCCAGCTTCATTTGCAGCGCTTTGCAAAAGTCTAGTTGTATTTTCATCTTCGCTGTTTCCAGCAATACTTGAAAACAGTATCTTCCAGCCCTCGTAATGCTCATCAAAGCCACTAGTATCTTCTTCTAGCGTCACTAAACGCTTAAAGTTTTCACTCAAAGCTTCGAAAAGATCATTAAACTGTTTGCCCTCATCCATATTATTAAATTTAAGCATAGCCCACTGTACTATGGCCGTCTCAAACACGCTTGTAGGCGTATCGGCGTTAAACTCGATAAGTTTTATAGGCTTACCATCAAGTCCGCCTGCAAGATCAAATCTGCCATAAAGATGCCAATGTACGTCATTTTCCCAGCTACTTTTTATGATATCTATAAGATTAAAAGGGATGCCTAATTCATGGAAAAGATTATTTTCTATGACGTACTCAGCAGCTGCTACAAACATATCATAAAGCTCATTTGCTGCTTTATAGTAAGCCTCGCACTCAGCCTCGCTCACTACTACTAGTTCATCTGCGATATAGGGCGTTTGATCAGGATCTGTATGCCAACTAAAACCTATGCTTTCTAAATAATCATTGCTAAGCGGTTCTATCTTTTTTAAATTCAATATAATTCCTTAATCTAAATTTTATAAAGTGCGGTTTGGCTTAAACTTCTTTGCTTATTTTTATAGCTTTTTGCAGAAGTTTATCTTTAGCTTCATCGTCCAAATTTCCATATATCAGCTGATTCATAATTTGCATAAAATCAAATACTTTGAACATATCTCCATCTTTTTTGATCTCGTCTTCCAAACTATTTATCAAATCTTGTAATTCTTTAAATTTAGCGTCGCTTTCAGTTAAGAATTTCTTAAAATCATCACTTTTATTTGCTAAACTTTTACTTGTATAGCTCTCAAGAAGAGCACTCATCTGATTTGAAATTTGCATCTTGCCTCCCTTTTTAGCCTCCGACTGATGTTCCTGATGACGCAGCTTTACTTCCACCGCCAAAAAATCCACTTTTTGATGAAGCGGCTTTTGAACTTGAAGTAGAAGCTTTATTAAAACTATTTACGCTTTTGTTATACGCAGATGGATTTTTATATGCGGTCTGTCTTTGATTTTGATATCCAGGAGAGTTAAAGAGCTTGCTTCCTATCCAACTACCGATAATAGCACCAGCAGCACTAGCCAAGATAGTCTCGCCTAAGCTCATTCCACCGCTGCTCACACTGGCGTTTTGGTTTGTTAGATTGCTAGTTCCGGCGTCTATTTTTGCATTTTCTTCTTGCATAAGCTTATCTAGTTCCGCCGCACTTAAAAGTCGCTCTTGCATCTGTCCATTTTCACCAGGCTCACGTAAGAAAACACGAGTTTCATTGCTCGGGAACTCATCTGCTATCTTATAACTTCCGTCGCTATTTTTTTCTACGAAAACGGTTGCGCCTTGCTTATTTGCAGCTTCATTTATGGCTCCGCTACCATCACTAGAACTATTGCTTTCATTGCCACAAGCCGCCAAACCAAAAACTAAAATCGCACTCAAACCACTAATCTTGCCTATATCTTTTAAAGTTTTTATATGTTTCAAATTTTCTCCTTTAATCTATCATAATCCAAATTTGATCTTATATAGATAATTCCGTTTTCAAATTTAACGAATTTCTTTTTACCTATGCATTTTAACAGATAAATTTGAAGTTTTTTTAACTTTTTTTCTTTTATTTTTAAATTTGATAAAAATTCACTCAAACTGAGCCATTTTTTACTTCCTATCTCTTCAAACTCAGCTTCTATCATTTGCGTATCATCAAGAGCCTTAAAAGAACGTCCAGCCATACTTAAAACAGCTCTTAGTCTCTCGTCACTACTTTGATATGCGACTCTTAGCTCTTCTATTTTTGTTATGATGATCTGTTCTTTTTCTTTGACTAGTTTATCTTTTTGCTCGAGTAATCTCTCATTTTGAAGTTTCAAAGACGCTATTTGAGATAACAAATAATTTGTAAAATTATCTGTTTTTTTAGGTTTTATAGGCTCATCATCATCTAAAATCACGTATTTAATACCGTCTTTTTCCTCACTTTTAAGTGATTTTCTTCTTATGCGGTTGTAAATAGCTTCTTTCGTGATACCCAAAATTTGAGCTGCTTCATTTATGAGAACTCTTTTCATCTATAACCTTAGATAGTAGTTTAATTATTATAAAAAAATTTTACTAAAAATCTCGTTAAACTTTATATATAGCGTTTGATAGGCAATTTAAATTTATGTGAATTTATCTAATTTTTAGTTTAAATTATCTTTTAGCGTATTAATATGATGGTTATAAATTTTAGAAAAAGTAAAAAAGTTATAAATCAAAACTAAAAAATATTTATAGAAAATATAATATCTATTATCATAATTTTTAAATAATTTATAATAAATATTATCAAAATATATCTAAAATTTAAACTATTAATTTTAGATATATTACAATTGATATTTAAATTATATTTAATCTTTATGACGAAATTTAGGTTTTAGTCTAAAGTATGTCATAAAAATGCCACTCATTGCTATCAAAGCACCAAAAAACGATACTACGCAAAATATAAACTCACCGATATTGCCAAAAAATCTACCTGAATGAAGTGCTAAAATAGTCATACTAGCTTTCTTACGCTCACTAATTTTCATGGCGGAATTTACTTCTTTGAATCTGCCATCAGTTGTTATTTGAGCTAATTTTTTTATGCCTCCATCCTCATACGCAAACGTATAAATGCCCTCTTTGGTTTGGGTTATACTTAAGCTTTTGTTATAGTCTCTAAAATGCTCTTTAAATTTACTCAAAACTATGGTAAAATCATCTTTTACAAAACTATTTTCTATGATATTTACCTCTTTTTTATGAGCCATTCTTGTTTCACTATTAGGAACACCAAAAGCTCTATTTACCAAGTTATTTATCCATTCATAAGACCAGTAAAGCCCAGTTAAACAAATGAAAAGAAAAATAAGCCCAAAAATCACTCCAAAAACAGCGTGAAATTTATAAAAAATCATCTGCTTTTTAGCATGAAAGTTTATACTAAAAGCCTTTATTACGCTGTATTTAAGATGAGGAAAATATATATAAAAGCCACTTATTACCAAGATCATAAAGCCTATAGTAGTAAGTGCAACTATGTTTTTACCGAGCTTTTGTAAATCAAATTCGCTAAAAAGAAGCCACCTATGAAGCTGCCTAACAAAGCGGTTAAATTTAGTACCGTAGTCCTGCCCTAAAATTTCACCCTCATCCGATACAAAAAGTGTTAAATTCTCTTTTTCTTTTAGTGCTTGTATAGTGTAAAATTTCTGGTTTTTCTCATCAAATTTTACCGAGATTATCTCTAAATTTGGGTTTTTATCTCTAAAATTTGATAACAAATTCTCAAAATCAGGATTTAGAATTTCACTCTTCGTATCTTTTAGTATGATTTTATTTATTAAATTTGCAATTTGCTTATCATAAGAGATGAGAGAACCGCTAAGAGCAACCAAAATCAGTGGGATACAAATCATAAATCCTAAAACCAAATGTAGATTAAAAATATATTTTTTCTTTTTAAAAAACAAAAGTTTCTCCTTTAAATAAAACTATAATTAGATAAAGTTAGCGTTTTTTTCTCGCTAACTTCAAATTTACAAGGATTAAAAATTATGTTTATAACTCAGCCAAAAAGCCCTGCCTTCAGTATAATCTTGATATTCATTAGCATATCCTGTTGGATTTCCGGATTTTGTATATCCTGTAACTACTGGCTTAAAATAGTCTTGATCAAATAAATTTGTTATAACAAAACTCAAAGATGATTTTTGATCTATTTTATAGCTAACTCCAAGATCGGTTGTATAAAAATCTTTATATGTATGAAATGGTAAAGGTCTGTTTCCACCACCTTTTGATTTTGAAACAGTATCTAGTCTGGCTTTTTGTCTTATGTATGATTTCCATTTGCCTATTTCATAGTTTAGTTTTAGCATAGCCGTATGTTTGGCTAAGTTTTCTACTCTATCATTTCCATAAACATTTGTAGCACCATCTTTATAACGCTTATCAAGATACGTATAGGTTCCATCTAAGCTAAAGCCTTCGTATGAATACGTGTTGAAATAAAACTCTATACCTTTTGCTCTAGTTTTACCGTGATTGACAACATAGCTACAACCATCGGCGTAAGAACAAATTTTACCATTTGGAAGCATAATGCCATTATTATAGCTATCTGTAGTTATCTCATCTTTAAAATCTGTCATAAAAAACGTTAAGCCATATTTTAGGTATTTAGGTATAACAAATTCAGCACCGATTTCATAGTTAGTGCTTGTTTCTGGACTAAGGTCTGGATTACCATATGTTGCTGTAGTATTGCTATAGCTATAAATTCCATTTGTTAATTGTTTTGCGGCTGGAGTTTTATATCCTTTTGCAACACCACCTTTTAGCGTAACTAACTCATAAGGGCGATAAACTAAGTACGCTCTTGGAGTTACTTCAGAGTCAAATAGATCGCTATAAATATATCTAAGACCAGTTGTAAATATCAAATCTTCAGTAATGAAATATTCACCCTCGCCATATAATGCTAACGTAGTTTGGTCTAAATCTTTTCCCTTAATCGCTTCATTTGCGCTACCAGCACTATTGTTAAATACCTCATAGTCGGCTCTTGCACCAAATGATCCAATGATAGATCCAAAACTACTAAGATCAAAAGGAATAACTGCTTTTGACTCAGCTACGTAAATATCACTAGAGATATCGCTTCTGTCGTAAGTACGACCATACTGAAAATAAGTATTTGTAGAGCCGAATTTATAATCTCCATCGTGATTTAAAACCATATTGTCTTTGACGATAGTTCTTTCGCTTTTGATAGCTCGACCGCTCGTTGATTCTACAGAGATATCATTTATATAGCGTTCTAAATCAAGATAAATATTATTTTGCTCATTTATCGTCCAGTTTAATCTACCACCAAAACCAGTTGTCGTAAATGCGCCGGGACTATGACTTGCAATCTGATAGTTTTGGGCTTTTTGAGTATCTGGGCGACCACCTTTTCCAGCTGTCCAAGGCGACTGTGGCCAAAGCAAATTTGACTCTTCTTTAGAGTAGTATTTACCTCTAAGACTAAGCGATAGAACATCATCGATAAGCGGAGTTGCCACATATCCATTAAATCCACCTGCATTTCCATATAATTTTTCGTGCTGTTGAAGCTGTGTACTAAGCTCTATGCTAGCCTCTGGTCGGTTTGGATTTTTCTTTGTGATGATATTTATAATACCACCAACAGCGTCTGAGCCATAAAGCGTAGAAGCCGGACCTCTGATAACTTCAACTTTTTCTATCATGGACGCCGGTGGAATATATCCAGACTCGCTTCCACCAAAACCGTTGTCGTAAAACCCATTTGCAACACTTTGACGCTTTCCATCTATTAGAACAAGCGTATATGCGCTACCAAATCCACGTATGCTATAGTCGTAAGTTCCTGTTTTATTCATAGTAACATCGACTCCTGGCACATCTGCTATCATCTCTCCTATATCTTTAAAAGGCTTGTTTTCAAGCTCTTCTTTTGTGACTACAGATATACTTGCTGGGGCGTCTGTCACGGACTGTTCAAATCCACTTGCACTTACGACTGACTTATCTAACGTGTAGCTATCATCTGAGTTTGCAAATAAACAAGATGAAAGCAAAACTAAACTTACGCTTTTTGCGATAAAACCGCTATTAAGCATTTTTCTCCTTTTATAATTTTTTGTTGATTTTGGAATATTATTATAAATTTATTGAATTTTTTATAAATTTTGATAATAATTTTTAAAATTATATATAATAGTATTAATTCAATAATTAATATCAATAAAAATCTATAAGTTTATATATTGATATTAATTTTAAATTTATTTTTATTTGAATATAATTATCAAAAAAATTAGGACTAAAAATGCAATTCTTAAAAGAGTACATAGACATTATCATATTTATCATACTTGGATTTATGGCTTTTATAGCCTTATGGTGCGTTATAGAAAGAATCTTATTTTTAAGAAAAATAAATTTCGACGACTATAAAAATCAAAATGAATTTGAAGATAGCATAAGTGAAAATTTGACTACTTTATATATCATATACTCAAATGCTCCTTACGTCGGGCTTTTAGGAACAGTCATAGGCATAATGATAACGTTTTACGATATGGGAATGGTAGGAAATATAGACGTAAAATCAGTAGTTTCAGGACTCTCTTTAGCCTTAAAAGCAACTGCTCTTGGTCTTTTTGTAGCCATACCTAGTCTAATGGCGTACAACGCTCTGCTTAGAAAGATAAATTTACTCTCAAGCAGATATGCTTCAAGGATAAATAGTGGTAAAATTGCCTAAAAACGAAGGGTTAAATATCATTCCATTTATCGATATAATGCTAGTTTTGCTCGCTATAGTACTTAGCGTATCTACTTTCATCGCGCAAGGAGAGATAAAGATAAACCTTCCAAAATCGCAGTCTGCCGCAAGTCTTAGCGATGAGATTAAAAAACTTCTCATAGCAATAGACGAAAATAATAAATTCTATTTAGACGATAAAGAAACAAGCATAGATGATATAAAATCTAAATTTGAAAATCTAAGCCTTGATACTTTTGTAGAGCTAAAAAGTGATAAAAACGCTAAATTTGAGAGTTTTATACAGATAATAGATCTATTAAAACTCAAAAATCACGATAAATTTCAAATAATCACAGAAAAAGAGCAATGAGATACATCCGTCCGTATTTTAACCACAAGCTTCAAGCATTTTATATCACTTCATTGCTATTTATGCCAATGATTTTTGCATTTATACAGTTTGCGACTACTGTTAAATTTGAACAGCAAAAAAGCGATGAAATTTTACTAAGTATAAAACAAATCACGTTAAATAAAGCGTCATCGCCTTCAAAACTCGCAGTAAAGCCGCCTGAGCCCATACCAGAGCAAGTAAAACCTATACAAAAGATAGAAGAATTTAAAAAACCAAAAAAGATAAAAGTAGCTAAACCGCATCATATAAAAAATAAGGTAAAAAAACCGATCGTTGAAAAACCCATACAAAAACCCACCATAAATGAGCAAAACCAAGCCATTAGCGCTATTAGCACTGCTCAAACTAATACGCAAGAGCCTACAACCAAAACAGTCGAGGCTACAGAACAAATGCAAACATTATCTTATGGAAATAGCGACGATCCATTTTTAAAAGAGTTAAAAGCCGCGATAGATAGAGCTGGGATTTATCCTAGGATCGCTCGTAAAATGCGACTTGAGGGCGAAATTTGGCTTGAGTTTATCTGGACAAAAAATTCAAAGCTCGAAGATCTTAAGATAACCAAAAAATCAAGTCACGATATACTTGATAAAAGCGCGTTAGAAACCATAATCAAAGCTTCAAGAAACTTCCCAAAACATTATAAAACCATTAAAATTCAAGTACCGATCATATATAAGATCAAATAAAAAACTATTTTTGATAGATTGAACTTATACAACAACACAATCAAATTTACGCACCCAAACAGGTTCATTTTTCCAAAATAAATTTAAAAAGTAAATTATACAATGCCGTAATTAATAGTGCAAAAAATTATTAATAAAATAAAATTTCAACTCGCATTTATGGCTTTTATTAGGATTTAACTAAACATATAAAAATAAAGCAAAATATCCTAAAATCCATTATTACCAGCAAAGGAATTTTACTTTGTTGAGTAGTTTAAAATCAAATTTTTCACTATATTTTTGGATTTTGGTTTTATATCTCTTAGAGATTTTATATCTTCGCCACGCTCTTTTAAAAATGCTTTAGCTTTGTCTAAATCCATCTTATCCATTATATTTTCAAAGTCATTATGTTGATTTAGATTATTTTCATCTCTGCGTTCATTTATTAGCCTTTTTACGGCATTTTCATCAATCCCAAGCCCATCGCATATCTTTTTTATATGATTATCTCTATCTTGATTTTTATAGCTATAAAGTAGCTCATTAAAGCTTAACTCGCTATCTTTTATCTTAGCATTTTCTAGATCGGCTAAGATCATTCTAGCAAATTCTTGATCCCCCTCGCTTAGAATTCCAAATGAGCTATGAATATCATTTTTTATATTCTCTATAGCTACAATATCGCCATCGCCTAAGGCTTTTAAAAGCTTTTTAAAATGCGTGTTTATGTAGTCTATATCTATTTTTATTATCGCGCCTTCGCTTAAATGTGGGTCGATTTCAAAAATTTCTTTATCCCCACTTCTATTGCTTTGCATTTTTACTATATCATTATATCTAGCTATTAATTTAGCGTAAATTTCATTATTTAGCCTTACTTCTACATTTTGGCACTCATATACTCCATTTTTTACATCATCTAGTCTAAATCCTTGCAGTTCGGCTGAGTTTTTATATCTCTCTAGCATTTTCATAGCTTTTGCAAATTTAGCTATACTCTCATCATCGCTAGGCAAAGATGAAAAATCGCTTATCCCAGCATTGCTAAACACAGAGCAGATCTCATCAAAGGCTTTATTTAAATTTTGTAAATTATCTTTTATCTTATCTACAAAAAGCCCTTTGATATTGCTATCGCCATAGAGTTTAAACGCTTTGTCTATATTTTCTTTCATTGTATTTGTTTTGTAGTAGTAAAACACATTGCCAAAGAGCTTATACGCATCAAAAACCCTATTTGTCCGTGAAAAGCTTTGAATGATTTTTTCATACTCCATAAGCCTATCGATGAAAATAGTATTTACCCACTTTGAGTCATATCCTGTAAGCATCATATCTACTACTATTAAAATATCAAGCTTTTGATTTTCGGCTATATTTTTATATGCATCTTTATGTGCTAGTCTTGCGCTTATATCGGCTTTATAGCTTTTATAATTTTGCATAGTAAAGCTTTTATTAAATGTATCATTATAATCTTGTAGCATTTCTAAAATTCCAGCTTCTTTATCAAATGCCTTTAAGCTAGAGTTATCAATACTAGGGTCAAACAGCCCAGCTACCTTTAGCTCAGGGGCGATTTCTTTAAAAAGCTTGTAGTATATAATCGCATCTTCTATGCTCCTAGTAGTAAATATGGCATGATAGTGCCTAGCTCTACTTACGCTAGTAAATCTATCTTTTATATCCCTTACTACTAGCCTTTTATGCTTTTCATCATCAAAGATACTATCAGCTATCTTTTCTAGCTCACTCATAGGCTTTGCCATATACTCATCATATATTTTTTGCTTTTTAGGCTCACTCATAGCCTCATCTATGCTTTTAGCGTTTGCCTTTTTTAGGGCGATTTTTTCTTTTATATCGCTATCTTTATAGGTTTTTATAGCTGTGATATCAAAGCCCAAAACATTGCCATCTCTTATTCCATCGCTGATATTATACCTATGTATCTCATCGCCAAAAATATCGCTAGTTGTGATATTATCTTTTGCGTTTTCGTTGTGGATTGGTGTGCCTGTAAAACCAAATAAAATAGCTTTTTTAAAATTATCCCTTATCCTTTTGATATTCTCCCCAAAAGTCGAGCGGTGCGCTTCATCTATGATGATTACCATTCGTTTTTTAGCGATTTTATCAAATTCCCTTTTCTTTCTAGCTATGATTTCATCATCTATTTTTCCCATTTTTTGGATTGAAGTGATGATTAGAGTATTTTCATCATCTGCTAATTTTTTGATAAGGTCATCGCAACTTTTAGTATCTATTATATCGTCATCATCAAGGCAAAAGCTCTTATAATTTAAGCTTGATTGAATTCCAAGCTCTATTCTATCTACCAAAAATACCACCTTATCAGCTAATTTATGCTCGCTTATGAGTTGAGCTGATTTAAAGCTAGTCATAGTTTTACCTGAGCCAGTCGTATGCCACACATAGCCGCCACGGATATTACCCCATTGTGCTTTGCTTACGATATTTCGTATCGCACTACTTGCGTAGTATTGATAGCTACGCATCACCTTTAGCACTCCATCACTTCTATCTGCTATGGTGTAAAATCCCACTAGCTCGTGAGCTTTTGGTATGTTTAGAAACTCCCCAGCGAACTTATCCCAGCGATTTACCGGCATATTATCAAAATTAGCCCAGTTAAAAAAGAACTTATCATTAAATTTACCATCTTTACCAGGATTAGCAAAGTATAGAGCCTCATCAGGATTCATAGCTACAAAAATTTGAATAAGGCTAAAAATCCCAGTAAAATACCCTCTCTTGCTATATTTTTCTATCTGATTACAAGCCTCTCTTACTGGCACGCCACTTCTTTTTAGCTCTATGTGGATTAGTGGCATTCCATTTATGAGTAGGCACATATCGCCCCTACCAGCTAGTCCTAGCTCATTAGTTTTATCAAATTTAGGTTCAATAGCTATTTGATACACGCTTTTGCCTTGACCTATGCTATTTCTATCGTAGTTAAATAGCACCAATGGCAAACCATCATCGCCCATTATGCTTATCTCTTTGCCATTTATAAATTTATTTATATCATTTGGGGTTTTTAGATCTCTTAGTTGATTTAGGATTTTATCCATTTCATTATCGCTGATTTTGCGACCATTTAGCTTATTTTGATTTATATGCTCTAGCACGGCTTTCCAGTTTGCTATAAGATCATTTTGGCTTGGATACTTTAGCACTCCATCTAGCCAACCCTTTTTGGTAGTTAGTAGCTCAGTTAAGGCATTTTGAAAATCTTTTTCTTTGGTAAAACTCATTTCATATTCCTACACAAACATTTTATTTAATAGATATTTTTTTATATTTTCAAGCTTTGAAATTCTCTTTTGACTAAGCTCTAAAATCTCATCAATTTTTCTAAAAAACTCCCCAATTGCTTCTTGCTCTTTTGGATCGGTTGGGATTTGAAATTTAAATTCTAATAATCTTGATTTTTGTATATTTGGCAAACCACTACCAACCCTAAGCGACATAATGTTTTTTTCTCTATATTTTAATAAAGCATATAAAAATCTAGTATTAATTACTAAATTTTGTAAAGTATAATTATGACCGCCAGACCAAAATTTTTCTTTATTAAAATTTACAAAACCGCAAGAATTACCACCTTCACTAATTGAAATAATGTTTTCATTTGTATTAAATGAATTTGTATAACCAGAAGGTGTAACTCCGCCATTTAAAACATAATATTTCCCGCTTAGTAATAAATCAATTTTATTTATTTGCCGACCTTTTATTATTTCGCACACTTCTCCCAAAGTTACAGAAGTCCAGTTGGAAGTAAAAGAGCCAAGGCGGAGGCGAGGCTTATTTTCACCAGAAGCTACAAAAAGCTTATCAAGCATAGTTTTTTTGAAATTTTCAAATTTTTTAAATCTTAATTTTTCTAAATCTAAAATTTCATCAATTTTTCTAAAAAACTCCCCAATTGCCTCTTGCTCTTTTAGGTCGGTTGGGATTTGGATTTTAATATTAGATAATGTAGGTTTTGTTAATTGTGGGACACCAGTAGATTCAACAGCTATTTTCTTCCTATTTATAGAACAAGCAATAAAGCTAACATTACTATCTGTTTTTAATGATAACAATCTTACAACAGGTGTAAAATTTTTAAATCTTGCTTGTGCATATCCTACTTCGCCACAACCAGTAATAGTTACAGCTGGTGCTGAAATTCTAAAATAATCATTATAATATCCGACAATTCCATCGTTTGTTAAAGCATTAGCATAAACTGGATAAATGCCTTTACTTAAAATTTTATTTTTATCAATATCTCCACCAGCCACAATTTCGCCAAGCTCTCCCAAAGTTGTGGAATTCCACTCGCTATTAAATTCCTTAAAGCGGATTTTTGGGCTTTTCATAATGAGCCTTTTAAAAGCGCCATAAGCTCATTTAAGGCTTCTTGGTCGTTTTCATTATCGCACTTTAAATTCTCTATATCAGCTACAAGCTCATCGCTTAGGACTTTTATCTTGCTATCAAGGTCTTTTAGAGTGTCTTTATAACGCTCATTTAGATTTAAAATTTTAGAGATGAACTCACCCATTTTATCATCGCATAGGGCTAAAATACCTTTTATTATAGGCTCTATCCATTTGATTTCTAGGCATTTTTTAGTATCGGCTTGATTTAGATTATCTAGCGTTTTTAAGGCTTTTGTATCTAGCTCAATTTGGGTTTGTTTGATCTTTTTATCAAGGGCTTTTTGATTTTCTTTATTTTCAAATAACTTATAAAAAACGCTAGTTTTATCACTTGCTAGGCTTTTTAAGGCTTTGCTATCTAGCTTATCATCACTAAAAATTTGCTCTTTATCCTCAAGCTCTAGCCCCTCTATCATCTCATCAAAATCGCTTGAGAGTTTGCTAAGCTCACTATTTAAATTTGAAATTTCATTTAGCTCATCTTGTAAATAAAGATTACTAATAATCTCAAGCGGTATAATCTGGGCGATTTTCTCGCTACTCTCTATCTGGCTTAAAAGCTCTATATCAGCACAAATCCCTTGAAAACCGCTATCAAGCACCCCAAAAGCATCGTAATAATCAATAAGCCTAATATCATCAAAAGTCTCTTTTAGCTTTATACTTGCTAGGTCTAAAAGGGCGGTTGGATTTGTAGGCTGATTTTCTATCAAATTCTCTTTTAAAAAGCCTTCAAAGCTAGTAAAATGCTTAGCGTAATGCTCTTTAAATTTAGCTATATCTCTATGCTCTCTTAGCTCATCAGAGCTTAATTTAAGTGTGCTATAGTTTTTATTAATTAAGCTAAAAGCTTCACTTCTAAGCTCACTAAATTCGCTCCAAAACTCACTTAAAGCCTCAAGCTGGTAGTTTGGAATCCCACCATTTATACTGGCGTATAGATCATCGCTTATCTCATCATTAATAGGGCTAATGTAGCGTGGGATATTTAGGTTATATTCATTTGCTTTTATCTCATCAAGCGGGGCTAAATATGAGTAGCCTGGCAAAGATTTACGCTCTTTTATGGTGTCTGTGATTTTTTTAATATCTCTTGGCCTTAGGCGGTTATTTTTACCAACTTTTTCAAAGCCATCTTTTGCATCGATAAATAAAATATCATTTTTAGTATCTACGCTTCTGCGTTTTAAAACCATTATAATAGTAGGAATTCCAGTGCCGTAAAATATATTTGGCGGAAGGCCTATAATGGTATCAATGTGGTTGTTTAAGATAAGATTTTTGCGAATTTCAGCTTCACTGCCACCACGAAATAGCACGCCGTGGGGTAAGATAATGGTTACTATGCCATCATTTGCCGTGTGTGAAAGGTCGTGGAGCAAAAAGGCGTAATCAGCCTTAGTCTTTGGTGCTACGCCGTAGCTAAAGCGTGGGTCGGCTGCGGTTTTGCCATCTATGATTTCCCATTTTTGCGAATAAGGCGGATTGCTTACCACCGCATCCATTCTAAAAGGTTCGCCGTTTCTATCTATCATTTCAGGCCAATCATCTTTTAAGGTATCTGCGTTTTTGACAAAAATATTATCTGCTAAAACATCTCGCATTATTAAATTCATTCTAGTAAGGTTAAAGGTATTTACTCTAAGCTCTTGGGCGTAGTAGCTTATCCTATTTTTATCTTTGTTATGAGCCATAAAGGCTTTGCCTATATTTATAAGCAGTGAGCCAGAGCCTGATGTGGGGTCGTAAATCTTTATAGTATCGCGGTTTTTTAGGTGCTCGGCTACGATTTGCGACATTAGAAGGGATACTTCGTGTGGCGTGTAGAATTCGCCAGCTTTTTTACCAGCATTTGCAGCAAACATAGAGATAAGATACTCATAAACAAAGCCTAGCGTATCATAGCCATCTTTGCTTGAGATTGGGATTTGCTTAATGAGTGAGATGATCTTTTGTATAGCGGTGGATTGGTCTGTGGCTGTCTTGCCAAGAGAGATTATGCCTGAACGCAAAGTATCAAAAATACCGCCAAAAACCTCTTTTTTATTCTCAGCTATGTTTTTATCTTCAAAGGAATTTAGGGCGTCTATTACATTTGAGATTTTAAGATCCTTACCAAGCTCCACCCAAGTACTAAAAAGATTTTCATAGCTTATGACATAGCCTAGAGTGTTTTTAATATCTTGTCCGTATTCATCATCATCTTTTAAGGCTTTTATCTCATCATCGCTCCACTGCTGTTTTTTGAGATATTCTAGCTCTTTTTGAGAAAGGAAGTTATAAAATATAAAGCCTAGCATATAGTCTTTATACTCACTAGCTTCCATTTTTGAGCGTAGATTATTCGCACCTTCCCAGATGATTTTTGCTAATTGCTGTTTTGTCATGGCTAGCCTTTGGAGTTTTTAGTTGAGTATTATACAATTATTTAGTAAGAATTTAAAATCATAGATGATGGTTTTATTAAATAATATTGAAATTTTTTATTTAAAATTTTTTACTTTAATTAATAATTTTTTGTTACAATGCGAAATTATTTCATTACAAAGGATAAATATGAAAAAATTTGGTTTTGTAGCATCTGCTTTAATGCTAGCTAGCTCTAGTTTATTAGCTGCTAATATGACGATTTTTGACCCTAAAAGTGTTGATCATGTAGAGATCAAAGTTGATTTACTAGGACAAGATAAAAACACTCCAGTAGGTAGCGTAATCGCAGTTAAAACAAACTACGGCGTAGCATTTTTCCCAAATCTTAAAGGCCTAGAGCCAGGACTACATGGCTTCCATGTTCATGCAAATCCAGATTGCGGTGCGACAGATAAAGGCCTAGGTATGAAAGCAGGCGGTCACTGGGATCCAGCAAATAGTGGTAATCACTCTTTCCCTTGGGATGATAACGGACATAAAGGCGACCTACCAGCTCTATATGTAGCAGCTGATGGCACAGCGACAAATCCTGTTTTATCTCCTAAAATTAAAGATTTAAGCGAGTTAAAAAATCACTCTCTTATGGTTCATATCGGCGGAGATAATCACAGCGATCATCCAAAAGCACTTGGTGGTGGTGGCGCTAGAATGGCGTGTGGCGTTATTAAGTAATTTTAGCTCTTTTTAGGGCTTTTGACTATAAGCCTTTTGGTTATCAAAGGCTTATAGTGGCTATTTTGATACCAAATTTCGCATTCAAACTTATTATAAATTCATCTTTTTATAAATATTCTCATCTAAAAAATTTAATAAATATAAAATATATCTTAAATTCAGATATTTTTTTGTTTTATTAAGGTATAATCACCGCCATTAATTTATTAGCGTATGGGGGGGGGCAGATTTTACCATCTGATTTAAAGCATTAACTTGCGAATTATTTAGATTTATAAGCTTTAGCATATTAAAAAGTGCTTAGAAAAATAAGAAAAAGATTGAATGGTGCGGACGAGAGGACTTGAACCTCCACACCGTAAGGCACCAGATCCTAAGTCTGGCGTGTCTGCCAATTTCACCACGTCCGCATAAAAATAAGTGGTACGCCCAAGAGGATTCGAACCTCTGGCCTACGGCTTAGAAGGCCGTTGCTCTATCCAGCTGAGCTATGAGCGCATAGCTAAAATAAATAACAAAAAAGCTGCAAAAAACTCAGCAAAACTAAAGTGGTGCGCCCGATAGGGGTCGAACCCATAACCTACAGATCCGAAGTCTGTCGCTCTATCCAATTGAGCTACGAGCGCATAAAGGATCTATCAAATGGGGTGAGTGATGGGAATCGAACCCACGACCCTCAGGACCACAATCTGATGCTCTAACCAACTGAGCTACACTCACCAAATGGTCGGGGTGAAAGGATTCGAACCTTCGGCCCCTTGGTCCCAAACCAAGTGCGCTAACCAGACTGCGCTACACCCCGAAGTGTGAGTATCACTACTTCAAATTAAGAGATGAAATTATATCCACTTTTTTATATATTGTCAATTAAAGCAATCTTAAAAAACTAAATTTAGCTCCAAATAAAGCTAAATTTAGATAATTATTTAGAATGCTTCTTTTTTGAGTAAATATTTATCATCTCTACACCCAAAGAAAATGCCATTGCAAAATAAATATAAGCTTTTGGTATATGAAGCTCTAAAGCCTCTGCGACTAGTGCTATACCGATCATTATCAAAAATGCTAAAGCAAGCACTTTTATCGTTGGATTATTATCAACAAAACGGCTTATAACACCACTAGCAAGCAGCATAACACCAACTGCTAAGATCACAGCTAGGATCATTATTTCTATATGATCAGCCATTCCGACTGCTGTTATTACGCTATCTAATGAAAAAACTATATCTAACACGCCTATTTGTGCTATCGTCGCCATAAAACCGGCATGTTTTATCTTTGATATATTTTCGCTCTCATTTTCGCCAGTAGCGTGAGAGTGAATTTCTAGTGTGGATTTTGCTATCAAAAACAGACCGCCTACTATCAATACAAGATCTCTTCCTGAAATTTCTTGTGCAAAAATACTAAAAAGAGGCGTTGTAAGCTTCATAATCCAAAACAAGCTCAAAAGCAATAAAATTCTAGTTACCATAGCAAGACCAAGCCCCAAAACTCTAGCTCTATCTCTTTGATGAGCAGGAAGTTTGCCGCATAAAATAGCTATAAAAATGATATTATCTATACCCAAAACTATCTCTAAACTAGTCAGAGTAAGCAGACTTATCCAAGCCTCCAAAGAGTAGATCCACTCAAACATTGTTTTCCTTATTTGTTAAAATATTTATGATCGTTTTTGGTAAAATTTCGTGCTCTATCTTATGTATCGTCTCTTCCCACTCTTCAAAAGTTTTACCGTCTCTTTGAAATGTTTCTTGAGCTAAAATCCTACCGCCGTCTAGCTCCTCGCTGACTAAGTGAACACTCACTCCGCCAACAGCCATATCACTATCAAAACTCTCTTTTATGGCGTGAGCACCTTTAAAAAGCGGTAAAATGCTCGGATGAAGATTTATAGCTTTTACATTTTTGGTAAAAACGGGAGTTAAAATACGCATAAATCCGGCTAAAATAGTCAAGTCTATCTCGTTTTTCTCTATCTCTTTAACCAAGGCCGCGTCAAATTCCTCTCTTGAACTAAATGCTTTATTTTCTATTATAGTAGTAGTAAGCCCGAATTTTTTGGCTCGTTCTATCCCATAAGCGTCTAGTTTGTTACAAATGAGTAGTTTGGCGACTATTTTTACGTTCCCAAAAACTTTTCCATGCACTTTTTCTAGTATCGCTTCTAAATTTGAACCGCTTCCACTAAATAAAATAGCAATATTTTTTATAACCATTGAAGTCCTTTTATAATGTCGTTTGGCGTGAAACTATAACCGTTTGCTTTGTAAGACAGCGCGGTTTTTTGGTGAGCTAAAACTCCGTTTAAGCTTGCGTCAAGCGGGCTAAAACCTTGAGCTAAAAATCCAAGAAGTATTCCACAAAGTGCGTCGCCGCTTCCTGCTACTGCTAAACTAGGAGTACCTAAATTTGATACATAAAGCACGCCGTTTTTAGCTATGATAACGTTTGCGCCTTTTAAAACCAAGACTGGGGAAAATCTTTTAGAGAACTCTCTAGCTAGCTCAAAGCGGCTTCTTTGCACATCTTCTATACTAAAATTTCCAAATTCCGCTATATTTAAAAGACTTGCAAACTCTTTTGGATGAGGAGTTAAAATGGCATCATCTTTGTGCAAAAAACTTAAAATTTCTTTTTTATAAAATATATCTGCATCAACCACGCAAGGTATATCTAGTATCTCATTTATATCAAATTTAGCTTCTCCAAGCCCCATTCCAACAGCGATTGCGTCCGCTCCTTTGAAACTGTTTTTTTGCATAATTTCTTCATCTAAATTTATACACTGCTTATTTAAATTTACAAGACTCACTCTACCAGAACCCATTTTCAAGGCAGCTTTAGCACAAATTTTAGCAGCTCCGCTTAACTCGCCGCAAACCACAAAAGCATGACCGAAATCGCCCTTATTTGTATTTAAAACCTCACGATTAGGAAGTTTAAGATCATCAAGCTCAAGTAAAAAATCGCTATCCTCGCTAGCAAATTTACTCTCACAAATGCCTAAATTCGAGCATACTATTTCACCTACAAAATCTTTTGCCGCGTCGCTATAAAGTCCTAGTTTTCTCACGCCCATCGTTACGGTAAAATCAGCTTTAAAGCAAGCTCCTAAAATACGTCCATTTTTTTCAAGTCCACTCGGGAAGTCGATCGCGATCTTAAGGGCATCAACATTATTTATCAAATTTAATATTTGCAAGGTTTTTTCGTCTAAATTTTTATTTAGTCCGCTACCAAATATCCCGTCGATTATGCAATGAACTCCATCTAAACTAAAATTTTCACAAATTTTTACACCGATTTGTTTAGCTATTTTTAGTTGAGTTTTGCAGTTTTCATTTAGGTTTGAAGTGGTAAAAAACAGCTTACACTCATAGTCTCCCTCAAGCATTCTAGCAGCTGCTATAGCGTCGCTTGCGTTATTTCCACCACCGCAAACAACAAAGATTTTTGAGCCTATTTTTAATTTTTTTCTTACTAAATTTGCTACGCTAAGGGCTGCATTTTCTTGCAATATAAGCTCATTCATAAAATAATTAAAAATCGCATTTTTATCAAATTCATCACTGCTAAAATACAAATTTTTCATTTTCTCATCCTATAGCTCAAGCTCTCTAAAATATGAGCTTTTTGTATCATTTGACTACCTTCTAGATCTGCTATCGTTCTAGCGACTTTTAAAGTTTTATTTATGCCTCTTTGGCTAAGATCATAGCTACTAACCGCCTTATTTAAGACCACTTTTGCCTCTTCATCGCATACACAAAACTTAAGTATCTCAGCGTCATTTAGCTTACCATTTAGCTCACTTTGAGTACGCGAGATTTGCATTTCAAATGCCTTTAAAACCATACTTTGCATATCTTTGCTGCTTATAGTAGCCTTATCATCGCTGCTTACTTCACTCATCGCAACATAGATATCAATTCTATCTAAAAGTGCCGAAGAAACTAAGTTTTGATACCTACTTTTATCTTTATCAGAGCATCTACAAAGTGCTGTTTTACTAAAAGCATTTCCACAAGGACAAGGATTTTGCGCGGCGACAAAAACAAATTTAGTCTCGTAGCTGACTTTTGAATTTACACGTGAAATATTGATTTTATTGTCTTCTAACGGCTCTCTTAAACTCTCTAGTATCTGCTTTCCAAAATGTGGGAATTCATCAAAAAATAGTACGCCGCCATTTGCCAAAGCAACTTCGCCTATCTTTGCTGTGCCGCTTCCGCCACCAAAAATAGAGCTTCTAGTGCTGGTATGATGAGGACTGCGAAAAGCTCTAAGTGAGCTAAAAGGAGCATCTTTGGAATTTAGCGACTGGTAAGCACTAGCTAAAAGTATCTCTTCTAGGCTTTGGGGAGGTAAAATGTAGCGAATTCTTTTAGCGCTCATAGACTTACCACATCCCGGGCTTCCTTCAAAAAGTATGTTATGCATACCTGCGGCGCATATAAGAGCAGCTCGTTTAGCTCTTTCTTGACCTTTAATATCGATAAAATCAAGCTCAAAGTTTAAATTTGGAACGAATTTACGCCCGTTTATCTCTATTGCGTTATCAAAAAGAGGATGTGAGTTTTTTACAGAACAGCTCTGCATAAATTCATTGTTTTTGAAAAACTCTCTAGCCTCATTTAAATTTGAAACCGCAAATACATCTAAATTTGGTATCATAGAGGCTTTTTGTGCTATGGAAGTAGGCACTAAAACTCTGGCTTTTTTGACCTGTGAGCTTAGAAAAAGTAGTATTGAAAATAGCTCCGCATTACTTTTGACACTTCCATCAAGTCCGAGTTCTCCAAAGACAAAAAAGTCATTTTCAAATTTCTCTTTTTGTAACAAAATCAAAAGAGCGATAGGAAGATCAAAGTGTGAGCCGTCTTTTTTTACATCGCTTGGACTTAAATTTATAACAATTCTAAGGGCAGGTAGAGTAAAGCCGTCCACGCTAGCAAGGGCTGATTTTACACGTGAAACAGACTCTTTTATGGTTGTACTTGCAAGTCCTACGATATCAAAATTCGGTAAAGCTCTAAGAAATGCGGATTCTATATTTATAATATGCAAGGTGTCGCTTAAGCAAGCACTTTTTAGTGATTTCATATAGCTTTTTTGGAGTTTTTCTTATATTCTTTATCAAATTTTTTACGTTTGTTAAAGCCGATTCTTTCTATAAACAAATGACCGTCCAAATGGTCATTTTCATGCTGCAACGCTACAGCCAAAAGACCATCTGCTTCTAGTGTTTTTGTATTTCCAAATCTATCTTGATACTCGAGCAAGACGTTTGCAGCGCGCTTGACATCTTCATAATATCCAGGAACGCTCAAGCATCCTTCTTGATATACTATCTCACCGTCTTTTTTAATAAATTTTGGATTTATTATCTCATAAAGATCATTTTTATCTTGAATATTTTGCTCATTTACTAAATTTACTATAAAAGCGCGGATCGGCTTTCCAACTTGCAAAGCCGCTAGTCCGATACCGTTTTTTGCTATCATAGTATCGTACATATTGTCCAAAAAAAGACCTAGCTTTTCATCAAATACTTTGACTTCTTCTCCTTTATCAAACAACCTTTTGTCAGGATAAGTAAGTATCTCTAGTACCATTACATCTCCTCGATCGCTTCATAAAGCTTTAATCTCTTACCGCTTTTTGCCAAACCATCAAGCGCCTTAGAAACAATCTCCTCGGTGCTATATCCAGAATCAAGAGCAATAACGGAAATTTCTATATCTATATCAAGCTCTTCTTCGCCTATAAAAAACGTAGTTTGATATAGCATTTGACCTATTCTTTCACAAGCTTTTTTTGCGCCTTCAATATCTGTATGCTTCATGATCATACCAAAATACCCATCTCCATAATGAGCGACTATATCGCTTCTACGCGAAGTTTTAAGTAGAATTTTGGCTATATTTCTTAGAATTCCGTTTTTATCTTTTATGCTAGCTATCGAATTTAAAACAGAATCTTTTACATGGATTAGCATAACACAAACGTTATAATTATATCTTTTTACACTCTCTAGCTCATCTTCTATGCTTTTTAGAAAATACTTTTTGTTATAAACTCCAAATTTAGAGTCATATATGGATTTTTCTTCTATGTTTTTAAATATCTTATCTACGTCTTCATAGCTATTTTTTATGACGTCTAAATGCCGCTCCATCAATGAGTTGAGCTTTGCAAGCTCATCGCTAAAGATTTTTATGATATTTTGAATTTCTAAAGAGTTTGTGTTTGATTTGGCCTCATCAAGTCTTTTTTGAACTATACCTTTCATCACAACCAAATTTTTATAGATCAAAGCTATGATTTGAAGCATATTTTTTATCTGACCAAAGCCGAGTTTTATCTCTTTTTCCATAAGCGCTTGTTGCTCTACGACATCATCTTTTTCATAATCCACCAGCTCCAAAACTCTCTTTTGAAATGCTGCTGGTTTGGTTTCTAAGAGCTTCCAAAAATAAATATCGAAATTCTTAGGCGTAGCTTGGATATTGTCGTCTGATAATTGCTTCAATACGATTTGTGAAAATTTATTTAAATCAACACCGCTATCGCCTTCTTTTTCTGTAGATCTACTAACATTTTTGTTAGTTGTTGTTTGTGAAAGATTTTGCTGTTTTGGCGTCTCACTAATGTTTGGTAAATTTATACGATCTTTATCGTTTCTTAGTTTAACCACGAAAGCCCCTCTTAATCTTGCTTATTTAAAGCTCTTTTCTAGCACTTTATCTATAAGTCCGTACTCCGCAGCCTCGCGCGCACTCATAAAGAAATCCCTATCCGTATCTTTTGCTATTTTTGATAGCTTTTGACCTGTATTATTTGCTAAAATCGTATTCAAATTCTCTTTTAAACGCAAAATTTCTTTTGCTTGGATCTCTATATCAGTAGCTTGTCCTCTAGCACCACCTAAAGGTTGATGTATCATGATACGAGAATTTGGTAGGGCGTATCTCTTGCCTTTTGTTCCGCAACTAAGTAAAAATGCACCCATGCTAGCGGCTTGTCCTATACAAATAGTGCAAACATCTGGTTTTATGTAATTCATAGTATCAAATATACTATATCCACTAGTCACTACGCCACCAGGACTGTTAATATACAAGTATATATCTTTGTCTGGATCTTCTGCTTCTAAAAATAGCATTTGAGCGACGATAGCACTTGCCATAGCGTCTTCTATCTCTCCGCTAAGCATAATGATACGATCTTTTAAAAGGCGAGAATATATGTCGTAACTTCTCTCGCCTTTGCTGGTTTTTTCGACTACATACGGGATATAGTAGCTCATTACTCTTTATCCTCTTTGGCATCTTTTTTAAATAGATTATTGAAGAGCTTCTCTTCTATCATAGCCATTTTTATAGCCGGCAATATACCTTGTTTTTTATAATCATCAAGATGTTTTTTAGGATCTATTCCATATCTATATGCTTCAAAATATACGGCTTGAACGAGCTCAGCATCGCTTACTGTTATTCCTTTAAATTTAGCAAGCTCATCAATGATAAAAGTAAGCTTCACACTTTTTTCAGCTTCATTTCTATAAGTTTCGCGTTGTTTTAAGGCTTCTTCTTTATCGGTACTAAATTTCTTTTTTTCATCTTCGCTGAAGTTGCCCCATGCGTTTCTAAATTGCATATCTATCTCTTGTTCTACTATATTTTTTGGTAGATCAAAGACAAATTTAGCCACAGCAGCTTCTGCAAATTTAGATTTTAGCTCATCATTAATAAGTTTTTGCATTTTATCGGCTCTTAGTTGTTCTTTAAGACGCTCTTCAAATTTTTCTACGCTTACGCTTTCTTCATTCGGCATTAATTTTTTAAGTGTTTCTTCATCAAGCTTACCTACTTTTTTACCATGAATTTCATGTAGTTTTACTTTAAAAACAGCAGGTTTTCCTGCTAAGTGAGCTGCACCATAAGCATCTGGGAAATTTACATTTATATCTTTTTCTTCACCGACTTTTAGCCCTATCATACCATCTTCAAATCCCGGAATAAATTGATTTGAACCGATCTCTAGCACATAACCTTCAGCTTTACCACCCTCAAATGCTTCGCCATCTACAAAACCTTCAAAGTCAAATTTAGCAAAGTCGCCTTTTTCTAAAATTTCTTTTTCTATCTTTTCTACTGGCGCCATCATAGTTAGAAATTCATTTGTTTTTTCTTCGATCTCTTTTTTAGTTATTCTTGGAGTAGAAAACTCAGGAATGATACTTTCAAATCCGTTTATATCAACTTCTGGTTTAAATGAAATCTCAAGCTCAACGTCGATATTTCCGTCTTTTTCATCGAATTTTAAAACCATAGGCTCGCCTATGACTGCATCAACTTTTTTATCTACTATCTTTAAACTTTCAGTGATAATATCTCTAAAAAGATCATTTTTTGCATCATTTTCAAGATCTTTTCTGTATCTTTTTAGCACCTGTGATGTTGGAACTTTACCTTTTCTAAAACCATCTATTTTTATATTTTTAGCAGCTTTTTTAGCTAAATTTTCAACTTTAGCATTTAGCTCATCTGCTTTTATTTGAGTACTTGCAGTAGCATTTGCCGGGTTTAAAAGTTTTGCTTTAACTTCCATTATTTTCCTTTACATTATAAAAAAATTAGCAAACAATATACCAAATTTTTGCTTTATTTAAGTATAAATTATTATAAATCAATGAATTTATAACTATAAAAGTCAAAATATTATAAAATTACAAAAAATTTATTGAGGTAGTTTATGTTTGACCAAAATAGAAGAGCCGAATTTGAAAAATGTATTCGCACAATGCTTGAGATAATGGGCGAAAATCCAGACAGAGAGGGACTTTTAGACACTCCAAAAAGAGTCGCAAAAGCGTATGAGTTTATCACTAGCGGTTACTCCTTAAATCCAAAAGATGTGCTAAACGACGCTCTTTTTGATAGTAGCAATAACGAAATGGTACTTATAAAAGATATCGAATTCTACAGCCTTTGTGAACATCATTTGTTGCCTATCATAGGGCGCGCTCACGTAGCTTATATACCAAACGGAAAAGTTGTTGGACTATCAAAGATCCCACGTATGGTAAATATCTACGCAAGAAGACTGCAAATTCAAGAACAAATGACCGAACAAATAGCCGTCGCACTACAAGAAGCTATAAATCCAAAAGGCGTAGGCGTAGTCGTTGAAGCAAGACATATGTGCGTAGAAATGAGAGGAGTACAAAAGATAAACTCTATTACTACAACTTCGGCTTTAAGAGGAATTTTCATCAAATCGGCCGAAACTAGAAAAGAATTTTTCGACCTTATAAACTCACCAAAATCGGTAAAATTTTGAACCTAGAAAAGATCAAAGATAAGCTTGGTAAAAATCTAAATTTATCAAGTATTTTCGGAACTATCAAAAAAATATCATCAAATAATATAGAAGTTACTGGGCTTCGTGCTAGCATAGGCGATATAGTTCGTATCCTTAGCAACGATAATGCCAAAGAGAGCCTTGGAATGGTCACTCAAATTCACTCAAGCGGAGCGATAGTAAGTCCGTTTGGCTTTGTAGAGGGATTTAAGATAAACGATAAGGTATATGCAAGCGATCAAGGTATGAATATACCTGTTGGAGAAGCACTTTTAGGTAGAGTTGTTGATCCTTTTATGAATCCAAAAGATTCTAAAGGAGAGATAAGCTTTAGCTCATATGTTCCTATCATGCAAGCTCCTATAGATGCCATGAAAAGAGGACTTATAAACGAGCCTTTTAGCGTCGGTATAAAAACGATAGATGGGCTACTTACTTGCGGAAAAGGACAAAAATTAGGAATTTTTGCAGGAAGCGGCGTGGGAAAATCAACTCTTATGGGAATGATAGTCAAAAACTCATCAGCACCTATAAAAGTGGTCGCTTTAATAGGTGAAAGAGGACGTGAAGTACCGGAATTTATAGAAAAAAATTTAAACGGAAATTTAAACGATACCGTGATCATAGTCGCTACTAGCGATGATAGTCCGCTTATGAGAAAATACGGTGCATTTTGCGCTATGAGCGTAGCTGAATACTTTAAATCAAGCGGAAGAGATGTACTTTTTATAATGGATAGTGTGACTCGTTTTGCTATGGCTCAACGCGAAATAGGACTTGCCTTAGGAGAGCCGCCGACTTCAAAAGGCTATCCGCCAAGTGTTCTTACTTTGCTTCCTCAGCTTATGGAAAGAGCAGGAAAAGAAGAGGGGAAAGGTAGCATAACAGCGTTTTTTACAGTTTTAGTGGAGGGCGACGATATGAGCGATCCTATCGCCGATCAAAGCAGATCGATTTTGGATGGGCATATCGTACTTAGTCGTGAGCTTACCGACTTTGGTATTTATCCACCGATAAATATCTTAAATTCGGCAAGTCGCGTGATGGGAGACGTCATCAGCAAAGAGCATAAAGAGAATGCTGCCAAATTTAAAAGACTATTTTCTATGCTAAAAGAGAATGAAGTATTGATCCGTATAGGAGCGTACCAAAAAGGATCGGACAAAGAGCTTGATCAGGCTATTTCTAAAAAAGGATTTATGGAAGAATTTATGAAACAAAGCCCGGAGGCTCAATTTAAATTTGAAGACACGATTAAACTGTTACAAAATATAAACTAACTGTATAAATATTTCATATGTTCATGCATTGGCTCCATTGAATGACATTCTCTGCATAACACTATCAAATTTTCATCCCGATTATCATTCTTTTGTCCATTCTTATGATGTACATCTAACATACCCTTATTATTATAAAAATTCTTATGGCATTTTTGACATATAAATCCAACTTGAGTCCTTTTTTTTAAACTTATTATACTCCAATCATCTGCATAAACATTAGTTTTAGCCGTTTTATCATCTTCATGCCCATTACCAAATTCGTAGTCTTTGGGATAACGCTCAAAAAAACGTTTAATATACATATTTTTATCTCTGCCAAGAATATTTGTTCCTATTTTATTTAGGCAATATTTACATAACTCTAACTTTTCTTGTGATAATTGAACATCATTACCTGTAATTTTTTTAATATCAAACAACCCATTATCTCTAGAGGCAATAACATATCTCCCTTTTCTATTAGCACTTACCATCTCTTGATACTTTTGACAGTTGATCAAATGATATTTTGGTAGGTTAAAATCATTATGATACATAGAGACATCTCTTATATGTAATATAACCCTCCTTCCATGATAAATAAATGTATCATCATTAGCTATTTCAAGCTCAGATAAATTCTCTAATTCTATTCCGCCATTTTCTAATGCTTCTATCATTTTGGCTCTAGTATCATTATGCTCAAATTTGAACTCTAAATCTAATAAATTTGCACCTATTTTTTTTCTAAGATTTACCAAATTTTCTATTATTAGCTCAACGTTCATTTTGCTCTATTATCCTTGAAACTTTATTTTCAATATTTGTTCTAACCCTAAATTCAACCCTTTGAGACAGCAAAAAATCCTCTTTAAGCCCTGATTTTGCTACTTGATTTCCATTAGAATCCAAAGGCATTGATGAACTAAATCCAATGGCTCTAAAATGCTTTCTTAGAAAATCTTTTTCTATATCGTTTGCATTTACTAGCAAATATTCTAGCACACTTCTAGATCGATCGCTAGAAAGTTTCATATTTTTAAAATAGGCTTTTTGCTTATCTTCTCCTGTCCAAATGGAGCTTGTGTGACCCTCTATACGAATTTCTTCAATGTTATCTTTAAATTCATCAGACATTATAATTTTTAAGTATCTAGGGAAAAAGTCGTTTAAAATATCAGTAAATTTGACACTTAAGTCACTGGAGCCTGTTTTAAATAATACATCTGGTTGAGAAAAACGTATAGTTAAATCTTTATCTATTACTGCACCCCATGATTTTAAATCATCTTGAAATTCTTTATTTAATTTTTGGCTTAATCCTTGAGATACTTCTTTAAATATTTTTGGTATTTTTACACTATCTTCAACCTTAATCATATATATTACTGACATAAGCAAAAAAATTAACATTAATGCCGTCATAATATCACTTAAAGCAATCCAATAATCACTATCATCTCTATGATGTTTTACAAAAATATTATTATTTTTCATTATTGATGCCTGTTTAAGCTTTCTATCATGCTTCTAAGCCTTCCTGGAATGGAATTATAGTCAGAGGCAATTTTTTCAGATATTGAGGCAAGATTATTGCTAATATTTCTCAATGCATTTTCGAGCTCTTTGTCCAAAATATCAACTTGAGATTTTATACTTTGACTCGCTTGATTTAATGAAGCTATGAGTTGCTCATTAAGCCTATTATTATATTTTGATAGTTCTGTATTAAAGCTACTCATGTATTCAGAAAGTCTATCATTCATTATTTTATTATTAGAAATAATATCATTTGATACATTGTCACTAAATGATTTTATAATATCTCGTGTATCGCTTAACATATCATTTGAATTTTTTACAAAAGTATCAGAAATATTTTTTGTTTGTATTGTAATATTTGATATATTATCCATTGCATTTTTTTGAAATGTACTTATAGCATCATTAATCTGTGGCAATGCTGTACTATTTGCCTGTATAAAATCACCTAAACTTAATATATTTTTATATAGCATATCTCTTTGAATTGATATATTTTCTACTAATTCAAATACTTTTGCAGCTTCTTCAGTAAAATGTTTAGAAGCCAATATAACTTTTTGATAATCATCTATTTGTTTTGATACAGTATTATTAACTTTGTCAAATTCAATAGTTGTAGCCTCAAGTGAAGATTGAGTATTTTCAAACGCATTTTGGGTTTGTTCTAAAATTAACTTATAATTATCTTGCCATATAACAAGTTTTTCTACAGCCATATTTAGCTCTTTAAAATTTTCTCCAAATTGTTCAGTTAGCTTTTCATTAAAATCACGTATAACTCCATTAAGGGCTTCTATTAGTGCTTTAGAATTATTTTCACTCATCTCTTTTGCAAATGTTTCAAATTTAGTTATAAGTCTACTAAAATTGTCTCCTGTGTCAGTACGTAAATTTTTAATTTGACCAATCAAGGATGAACTTTCATCTCCAGTTATTGAGGCATTTATCTTATCTAAAGATATAGATATTTGCTTTTGGATATTCAAATTTGTTTCTTGATTTTTTAGCAAACTAACCGGATCAAATTCAATACTGCTAGTGGATTGTTTTGAGCTAATACCATATACAAGCTCAATAATTTTTAATATAATAGCACTAGTAACACCAGCTAAAGAAACTAAAAATGCCGTTTTAATACCATTAATCAAATCCGGCAAACTTCTTTCAATATCATTCGCATCAAAACGCATAAGCCCATGTGCAATTCCAAAAAATGTAAAAGCAATGCCGATTGTAATAAGCAGACTAGAAGATTGTGGATGTACTTTTTTTGGCTTCCAAGAAGCATATATGAAATATATCATAAAAAATACTATAGCCAATATTCCTACTGCAATATGACCGTGTAAATTAGATATAAAATATTGATAAAAGTCGGTAGAAGTTTCATTCATACAATATCTCCAAAAAAAATGTCGTATTATATATACAAAAATATATTAAATGGCTTAATTGAATATGTTAATCTAATTTAATTTTTTAAATTTTATTTATTTTTAAAATATTATATATAAAGTCAGCACAGTCTTTTTATAAGTTAATAAGAGAATTTTAAAGTAAAATTTATAAAGATTGTTATATCATTCAAGAATTAAAAAGATAAAGTTTATCCTAATTAAATTTTTTAGGATATAGCCAACGAAAGGTTAAATTTGAAAGTATATTTAGACAATAACGCAACCACTATGCTTGATCCTGAAGCTTTTGAGCTTATGTTACCGTTTTTGCAAGAAAACTTTGGAAATCCAAACTCACTTCACGCTTACGGTAGCCAAACGCACCCTGCTTTGCGTACTGCTATGGACCAACTATATGCTGGTATAAATGCGAAAGATAACGATGATATTATCGTTACTAGCTGTGCTACTGAGAGCAATAACTGGGTTTTAAAAGGCATTTATTTTGACAAGATTTTTACGGGTGAAAAAAAACGTATAGTCACTACCACAGTCGAACACCCAGCTATCGGAGCAACTTGTACGTTTTTAGAAAGTCTTGGTGTAGAAGTTACAAGGATAGATGTCAATGAAGAAGGTGTCATTACGCCAGAGGATCTTAGGCGCGTGATGGGCGATGACGTGGCACTTGTCACAATAATGTGGGCAAATAACGAAACAGGAATGATATTTCCTATAAAAGAGCTTGCTAAAGTATCTCACGAATACGGAGCGCTTTTTCATACCGACGCCGTTCAAGCTATGGGTAAAATTCCAGTAAACGCCCAGGACGTAGATGTGGATTTTCTAAGCTTCTCGGCGCATAAATTTCACGGTCCAAAAGGCGTAGGTGGACTATTTATAAAAGACAGCATGAAGCTTACTAGTTTGCTTCACGGCGGAGAGCATATGGGAGGCAGAAGAAGCGGTACGCTAAACGTAGCTGGGATAGTAGCTATGGGAAAAGCACTAGAAAATGCTAATAAATTCTTAAACTACGAAGATGCTCATGTAAGAAGACTAAGAGACAAACTAGAAGATGCTTTGCTTGAACTTCCAGAAGTTACTGTTATAGGCAAAAAAGAACATAGAGTGCCAAATACTATTTTAGCTTCTATAAAAGGCGTAGAAGGAGAAGCTATGCTTTGGGATCTAAATCAAGCAGGTATAGCAGCTAGTACTGGCTCGGCTTGTGCAAGCGAAGATCTAGAAAGCAACCCGATAATGGAAGCCATAGGCGCAGATAGTGAGCTAGCTCATACCGCACTTAGACTCTCTCTATCTAGATTTAACACTGAAGAAGAGATAGACTATGCTATAGAAAAGATAAAAGCAGCTACTAAAAGACTAAGAAGTATCTCAAGTAGTTATGCTTACGCTCCAAAATGGCATAAATCTGGATTATAAAATAAAACTATAGGAATAAAAATGGCTAAAGGAAACTTAATAAGCGGAAATATATGGGACGAGTACTCACAAAAAGTACAAGACGCTATGAATCACCCAAAAAACATGGGCGAAATCACAGAAGAAGAAGCTAAAGCTATGGGCTGTAAGCTCATCATTGCAGACCACGGCGCTGAGAGTTGCGGAGATGCGGTCAGACTTTACTGGGCTGTCGAAGAAGGCACCGATATCATCAAAGAAGCTAAATTTAAAAGCTTTGGATGTGGAACAGCAATAGCAAGTAGCGACTATATGGCTGAGCTTTGCAAAGGTAAAACCGTAGATGAAGCAGTCAAAATCACAAATATAGATGTAGAAAAATCTATGCGTGATACTCCTGATATACCAGCTGTTCCACCACAAAAAATGCACTGCTCGGTTATGGCTTATGATGTTATAAAAGCAGCTGCGGCTAGCTATAAAGGTGTAGATCCAGAGCATTTTGAAGATGAGATCATAGTATGTGAATGTGCTAGAGTAAGTCTTGGTACGATAAAAGAAGTAATTCGTTTAAATGACTTAAAAACAGTAGAAGAGATAACTAGGTACACAAAGGCAGGGGCTTTTTGTAAAAGCTGTATCAAACCAGGCGGTCATGAAAAAAGAGAGTATTATCTAGTCGATATCTTAGCAGAAACTAGAGCCGAAATGGAAGCTGAAAGACTAAAAGCCGTAGCTGACGCAAAAATAAGCGGAAGCGGACTTGATAGCGATCTAAGCTTTGAAGAGCTAACTATCGTAAAACAACTAAAAGCCGTAGAAGCAGTAATAGATGAAAATATACGCCCTATGCTTGTGATGGACGGTGGAAATCTTGAGATATTGGATATCAAAAAAGACGAAGAGAGCGGTAAAATAGACATTTACATTAGATATCTTGGTGCTTGTAGTGGTTGTGCGAGTGGAGCTGGCGGTACGCTTTATGCGATAGAAACAGTACTTCAAGAAAATCTCAGCCCAAATATCAGAGTACTTCCTGTTTGATAAGTGCTAAATTTAAAAAAGGAAACTACTATATAGGCGCCTTAAAATACATACTAAGCTATAAAAGTCTATGTGAAATAAAATTCGGCTTTGGTAAAGTTAATGGCGCCTATGAATATGCGAATTTTAATGTCGGAGTTCATGATGACGGGCTAGAAGACAGTGATAAATTTAGATACTGCATAGATGATGAAACCTTAGGAATCATAAGCTCAGATATCATAGATGAAGAGCTTTTGAGCGAACGTATTTTAACACTAAGAAATTCTGTACTTGCAAATAAATTTACTAGCTTCTCGCTTGCTAGAGTTGTCAAATTTAAAAATGACTTTATAGTAAGCTTTGATGAAAAAACTATCACGATTGCTAATTTAAATATAAAATTCAGATAAAATAGACACAAACTCACATAGAATTTAGTATAATACATATAGTGCGAATTTTTTTGTGAGGGAGCGGTATTATGATTCCTATATGGGATGCGAAGTATAGCATTAACAATGACGAGATAGACGCGCAACATCAAAAATTGTTCGAATTAGCAAGAAAAGCTTATATATATGCGAACAAAAATATCTCAAAAGACGATATGAAGGGCATTATAGGCGAATTCTTTGAGTATATGAAAGAACATTTTAGCAAAGAAGAGCTATATATGGAGCAAATAGACTATCCAAGACTAGAAGAACACTCCAAGATCCATAAAGACATTATAAATAGTATGTCAAATTTGATACGCACTACAAAAAATATCAATGAGATGAAAGAAAATTTAGTCGTAATAGCTGAAAAATGGCTACTTGAACACATACTTCAAAATGATGTCAAAATAGAGGAATGGAGACGTTTAAAAGTCCTAAATCTACAAAAAGATCCGAAAAAAGATGAGATAAAGTACAAATACGTCTGCGGCTGCCAAAATAAAATACACAATATATCCAAAACCGTACATGATAGAATACTACAAGGCAAGAAATATTCATGTACTATATGCAACCAACTTATAAAAATAAAAGACTGACAATCATAAATACTTAAGATCAATTATTTATTGAAAGTGCTATTTATAAACTCTAAGATAAGTGGATCCCAAAAATAACTTTGAAAAAAGATAAAATCTACTAAAGTTTACTTGATTTTGTTTATGGTTTAAATTTATATCTTTAAAAACGTTATAGTATGAATTTACAACTCAACTTTTAAATTTAAAACAGATAAAATAAATTTAATATCATTCTAGCTTGATAAACGTGAATTATCGAATATGGATAAGTATGAAATGGCGACCGAGTACCGGCCGACCAGATCTAAAAACTAACCTTTTTTAGGGGTTACTAGCATATTTACGTAGCGACCCTCTAAAATAGGAGCTTTGTCACGTTCCGCAAAATCTTTTACTAATTCCCAAATTTTTTCAAGCATTACTACACCGACTTCTGGGGTAGCCATTTCACGTCCTTTTAGGAAAACTCTAAATTTAACGTGTTTGCCCTCTTCGAGAAATTCTTGTGCGTGTTTGATTTTATAGTTTATATCGTTTTGGGCTATTTTTACAGAGAGTTTTATCTCTTTTACTTCGATAACTTTTTGTTTTTTCTTGGCTTCTTTTTGTTTTTTCTCTTGCTGATAACGGAATTTACCGTAGTCCATTATCTTACAAACCGGTGGTTTAGCATCAGGAGCGATAAGGACTAGATCTAGCCCCATACGTCCAGCTATTCCTAAAGCCTCATCACGGCTGATCACACCATAAACAGTGCCATCATCGCCCACACATCTTATCTGCTCTGCACGAATCTCTTCGTTTAGGTACACGTCTTTTTCTTTGCTCAAAAATTCACCTCATTTAGTTTAGTTTTGACAAGACTTAGGAATTCATCTAAGCTCAAGTCTTTTTGTTCTCTAGCGCGTCTATCACGAAGCGCTACACCTCTATTTGCGACCTCATTATCTCCAAGTACGATTATCATCGGTACTCTTTGTTTTTCTGCTGTTCTTATTTTTTTATTTAACGTTTCATTTTTACTTGAAATTTCACTATCTACACCTAGTTCCAAAAGCTCTTGATAAATTTCTTTTGCATATTTCAAATGGTCATCTCCGATAGGGATAATGACGACTTGAGTCGGCGCTATCCAAAATGGAAGCTCACCGGCAGTATGCTCAAGCAAGATCCCTATAAATCTCTCAAAACTACCTAAGATAGCTCGGTGAAGCATAACTGGTTGCTTTTTCTCGTTATTTTCATCCACGTAGCTAAGCTCAAATCTCTTTGGCAAGTTAAAATCGACTTGCACTGTTCCGCATTGCCATTTACGTTTTAATGCGTCAGTTATCTTAATATCTATCTTTGGCCCGTAAAATGCACCGCCACCCTCGTCTATGCCGTATTTCAGCCCTTTTTCATCAAGAGCGTCTTTAAGTGCTTTTGTTGCTATTTCCCAAATTTCATCGTCTCCGACCGCCTTTGCCGGTTTTGTTGAAATTTCCATCTCATAAGTAAAACCAAACGCACCCATCAAAGTATCGACAAAACTTAGAATTTCATAAACATTTTCTTTTATCTGGCTTGGCATACAAAATAAATGTGCGTCATCTTGAGTAAATTCACGAACTCTAAAAAGACCGTGTAAAACACCACTTTTTTCATGTCTATGAACTACGCCGTATTCAAAAAATTTAAGCGGTAAGTCGCGGTAACTACGAATTTCACTTTGATACACTTTGATGTGTCCCACACAGTTCATCGGCTTTATACCGTATTCTTGCTCGTCGATTACAGTAAAATACATATTTTCTTTGTAATTCGCGTAGTGACCACTTATCTTCCAAGCGTCGCTTTTGAGTATTTCAGGACCGCGAACAGGCTCATAGCCACGAAGTCTATGAGTGCGATAAAGCTTGTGCTCCAAGCGACTTCTAAGTCTTGCGCCATTTGGTAGCCATATAGGAAGTCCCACGCCTATATCATCATCAAAAGTGAAAAACTTCATCTCAGCGCCAAGCTTTCTGTGATCGCGTTTTTTGGCTTCTTCAATGATACGAATATGCTCTTTTAAACTCTCTTTATCAGCGTAAGCAGTTCCGTAAATTCTAGTTAGCATTTCGCGATTCTCATCTCCGCCAAGGTATGCTCCAGCTATCCTTGTAAGCTTGAAAAATCTAGTAAAAATCGTATTTGGTACGTGAGGTCCACGGCAAATATCTTCAAAATTTCCTTGAGAGTACAAACTCACGACGCCATCTGGAATTCGTTTTAAGACTTCTTGTTTTAGATCGTCGCTTGCGTATTTTGCTGCTACTTCTGATTTTGTAGAGTTAAATTTAACTATATCTATTTTAGCAAGTGCGAGCTCTTTCATCTTTTTTTCGATCTCTTCAAGATCACTTTCGCCTAGTTTTTCGCCGTCATTTTTGCTAACTCTCATATCATAATAAAATCCGTCTTCTATCGAAGGACCTACGAAAAACTTTGCATTTGGATACAGCTCTTTTATCGCAGCTGCCATCAAGTGAGCACAGGAGTGCCTTATAACATCTAACGCTTCTTTTGAATTATCAAATAATATCTCTTCGCCACCGTTTCCACCGTAGCTTTGGGTATCAACTATTTCTCCATTTACTTTGTATGCAATTACATCGCTCATTATATTCCTCTTTTCTACCGATTATTCTTTCATACAACGAAAGAACAAAATACTTGATTTTACCTTATTGTATTTTAACTTAAACTTAATCTATAACGTAAAAACCGTAAAAAAAATTACTTAAATTTATATTTATTTTATAAGATGAGTGTGTTCTGCTATAAAAATCTCAAAATTTGAAAAATACAAAATTAATTGAATTTATTATTTCTTAATCCTTAAAATTATATTATTTTATATTTAAAATATATCTCAAAGGAGACAATATGGAATTTTTAGGCTTAATACTCGCTTTTATAGCAGTATTTTTAATCTATAAAAAGCCGCAAAAAGAAAAATTGGCTTTTGGAATATTCGTATTTGCGTGGGCTATGGCTGCTTTAATGTATGTGTGCCATACTTCAAGCATATTACCGAATATAAATTTATAAGGAGCAAAAATGCAAAAAGCTAAAACTTTTTATTTGCTACTTTCGCTTGCCGCCATTTTAATAATCGCGCTTCCAGTCGGCATAGCAAATTTCATATTCGGATATGTTTTTGGAGATTCTCCTTGCACGCTTTGTTGGGGACAACGCCAAAGCATGATATATATAGGCGTTACGGCTCTATTTTTACTTAGATACGGCTTTAAACCAAAGTATTTAGCTATGATGCTTATCATCACCGCAATTGGACTTTGGGAAAGCTTTTATCATCTTGGAAACCACGGACTTGAAGACGTAGGTCAAGGATTTGGCTTGGCTATCTTTGGACTTCATACGCAATTTTGGGCTGAAGTCGTATTTTGGGCGGTGATAGTTTTCCTTGGCGTTATATTTTTCTTTGCACCGTGCGTACAAGGCTTTTTAGACGAGATGAACGGCGAGAAATTTAGAAAACTCACAACTGCAAATATCGTAGCATTTTGGGTATTTTTCATCGTTGTAGCTTCAAACATAGTTCAAGCTTTTGTTTCCACTGGACCTCCTCCGTTTTGGGGACAAGGCGATCCAGTAAGATATAGCTGGGATCCAAAATACACTATTTGGAGCAGCGAGGGTTGGAACGATATGAGAGCTCCTACTAATTTTTTAGGCAAAAGAGATGTAAATTTTCCAGATCTTGGACTTAGTCCTACAAAAGACTTTGAGTTTAACAACGACTATAAAAACTCGCCTTTAAATATAGAAAAAGAGCTAAAATTCGATGGCTTCAAAGAGATATCTTTAAATTTAAATTCTCCTATAAGCGACCTAAATTATAAAGATGGCAAAATGCTCATCGCCACTGAAGAATACGGGCTTTATATCACGGATAAAAACCTGGATAAGATAAGCTCTCATCTAGTACTCGATAAGTATTTTTCAGCTACAGTCGAGAGATTTGCCGGAGTAAATTTGATAGGTGATAACATACGCATAATGGGTATAAACAAAACAAGCGTAGATGTAAAAGAAAATGAAAACGCCGATGAAGTCGCGAATTTTCGTTATTTCTTAGAAGGTGCTGATAAATTTGAAGAGCTTGGACGCGATCGTCTAAAAACTAGCCGCGCTAAAAACTTCTATATCCTAAGCGCAAGAAGCGACGATAAATACACATATATGCTTACCGTACCTAACAACAAATATAAAAATCTCTACGTAGTAGAGCAACTAAATTCCGACAAAGGGTTAGCTGCTGAGTGGGCACCAGATCTAGACTCAAATCTTAGTTTAAAAAATGGCAGAAGCATAAACGAGCTATATATTTCGGCACTTGCTTTAAATGATGGAAAACTTTACGCTGCTAGTAAAGCTTATAATACTCTAATAGTCATAGACCCGAAAGAAAAATCCATAATAGACGTTTATGGATTGCCAAAGGAACTTTCTAACATAAGAGCTATGACTTTTGTAAATGATAAACTTTTAGTCGTAGATTATAAAGATAATAAAAATATAATTTACTCTTTTAGTTTTTAATTATTCAAGATGCCTTTTTTGGCATCTTGATCTAAAACCTCATCTATCATTAAAGACATCGCTTTTGGTATCACGCTACCGTGAGTTTTATTTTCAAACATTTTAAATTTGACCTCGCAACCACTTTGTAAGCCTATCCGATCGGCTAAATTCTTTGCATTTATAGTATGAGTTTTGCCTCTTTGTCTTTCTAAGCTACCAATCGTGATGTAAATTTCAGGGCAACTTTTTAAAGTGATATTTTGCGGTAAAAAAGAACCATCGCCCCACCATAAAGACGGCGAAGCAATGAAATAATAATGAAACGTATTGCTTGACTTAAGCAAAGCATTTAATGCAAATAACGCTCCAAAAGAATGGCCAAAAATAGCGCGTTTTGGAGAACTTACGTTATAACTTTTTTCTATAGAAGGTATGATGCTAGTTTTTACAAATTCCAAAAATATGTCTGCATTTCCGCCTTTACTAAACTCTTCTTTGGTTACTTTTGGCGTGTAATCCTTAGTCCTTTTTAAAGTATCAAAAGCCAAATCGCTATCATATCCTATAGCAACGATCAATAAATTTGAAGCTTTATCTATAAAACTATCTGCATATAAATTTAAAAGAGTAGGAAAAAACGCATTGCCATCAAGAGTATATATGACTGTTAATTCGCTTGTTTGACGCTTAGTTTTTGCGGTAAAAACCTTATATCTTGTACTGTTATTTTCAAAATAAAACGGACTATGTATTTCAAAAATCTCATACGCTTTACTGCTGATCTTTGGTATTTCATTTGATGGTTTTGCAAGTAAATTTATACACAAAAAAGCGCCAAGCAACAACATAAAAGTTTTCATGCGAGCAACCTTGATAAAAAAGGGTAATTTATAAAGATAAAACTAGAATAAATGGTGGCTCTAACTGGACTCGAACCAGTGACCCCCACCATGTCAAGGTGATGCTCTACCAACTGAGCTATAGAACCAAAGGTGAATATTATACAATCTTATCACTTAAATTTGGGTAAAAACCCAAATTTAAATCAAATTCGCCTTTACTATCATAGCATATATGATGATAAACATAATTATAGTAGGCACTTCATTGTACATTCTAAAGAATTTGCCACTTTTTTTACAGCGATTTTCTTTAAATTGTTTTAGATAGCATCCTAAACTAAAATGATAAGCTATCAAAACAACAACACAAAGTAGTTTGATATGAAAATATCCAGCTTTCATAAGCTCAGGCTTAGCAAATATAAGTATAGCAAGTCCGCTAAGAAGCGTAACTCCCATAGCTATCCAGCCTATACCATTATAAAGTTTGCTTTCTTGTATTTTTACAACATCAGTAAAACCGTTGTTTTGTATATGTTCAGCGTGATAAACAAAAAGTCTTGGCTGATAAAAAAGCATAGCCATCCATGATATGAAAGCTGCGTAATGCAACCATTTAATCCACAAATAAGTCTCAAAACTCATTTTTGTAACTCCTCAATAAAATTTTTCGTTAGTATAACATACAAATTTAAATTACTCTAGACTAGTCCAAAATAGACGCTTTTCGCCTTTCAAACTCATCTTTACTTATCGCACCGCTTTGGTATAAATCATATAGTTTCTCTATATTTTTAAGATTTTGAGTCTGGCTAAGGGATCTTTCAAGATTGTTTATATCATTTACTTCATAAACCATTTTAGAAGTTAAAAATATATCTACTAGCCACCAAATTCCCCAAATGGCAAGAAAAAAATAACCCACTAAAAATATAGCTGTGAAACTTCCGACCCAAAAAAGTAAAAGCTGTAAAATTCCGCTCAAAAATTTACCGCAATAAATTCTATGAGCACCAAAACCGCCTAAGAAAAACCAAAGCGCATACGCTATATAGATATTTCTAGTCACTATTTTTTCCTATATAAAAAACTTTGTATCAAAATGATAACTATAGCTAGATCGATCATCATATCTGCGAAGTTAAATACGGCAAAATTAAACCATTTATGCCAAAATATATAATCCACAACTCCGCCATGAACGAAACGATCAAGTATATTTGAGCAGCCGCCGCCAAGCAAAAGGCCAAACGCGGTGCTATGAGATCTCAAAAGCTCTTTTTGACCAAAAAGATAGCCTAAAAGAACGGCGATAAGAGCTAGTTGGATATATTTTAAATTTTCACCCAAAAACGAAAACATAGAAAAAGCAACGCCTTTATTATAGACCAAAATCAGATCTATAAATTCACTTTTATATCTAAACCCGTTTAAAAATATCCATTTTATGATCTGATCAGCAGCAAAAACAGCAGCAAAATACGATAGAAATTTAAAAACCACTCTACTCATTTAATGCTTTTGTAAAGAATTTTTCCACTTCGGACATTTTTTTAGTTACCAACGCCTCATCACGTCCTTCAAGCAAAAGTCTTATAACGTTTTCTGTACCAGAATATCTAAATAGTGTTCTTATTCCTATTTTTTTGAGTTCATCTTCGAGTTCTTTAAGACCTTTGATACTATCAAGAGACTTTTTATCTGCTACTTTTAAATTTAAAAGCTTTTGTGGATATGGTTTTATAACGCCAAATATCTCACTGGCTTTTTTGCTTTTTGCAAGTAAACAAGCACTAACTTGAAGTGCTGAAACAAGTCCGTCGCCGGTCTTTGAAAAATCACTAAATATAATATGACCACTTTGTTCACCACCGAAATTTATACCGTTTTCTTTCATCATCTCAAGAACGAATTTATCACCCACGTTTGAGCGAAGTAGTTTGATCTTATGTTTTGCTAGATAGTCATCAAGCGCAGCATTGCTCATCACAGTAGCTACTATCTCTTTTTTATCAAGCATCTTATTTTCATCAAGATAAGTCGCTAAAATACCAAGTAGAGCGTCGCCATCAACGACTCTGCCGTTTTCATCGACGACTACGAGTCTATCGGCATCTCCATCAAAAGCAAAACCGATATCTGCTCTTAAATGTTTAACTTCTTTAGCCAAATTCTCAGGATGTAAAGCACCACAATTTAAATTTATATTTCCGCCGTTTGGCTCATCATTTAGCACTATTATCTCAGCGCCTAGCTCGCTAAATACTGTAGGAGCGACTTTATAAACAGCGCCGTTTGCCACGTCCAAAACAACTCGTAAACCTTTTAAGGTAAGCTTAGCTGGAAATGAGTTTTTGATATGAACTATGTATCTGCCGATCACATCATCGATCCTTTTTGACTGACCGATCTCAAGTCCTGTTTTTTGGTTTGCATTTATCATTTCATCATTATAAAATATATCTTCTATCGCTTTTTCAGCCTCAACATTTAGTTTGTTTCCAAAACTATCAAAAAATTTGATACCGTTATCATCAAACGGATTGTGACTCGCACTTATCATTATGCCAGCATCGCATCTCATATCTTCGGTTAAAAACGCTATTGCAGGAGTCGGCATAGGACCTATTTGTATCACGTTATATCCTACAGCAGTTAGTCCAGCGACGATAGAAGTTTCTATCATATAGCCACTTTTTCTAGTATCTTTTCCGACTAATATCTTATTTGTAATTGAGTTTTTACGAAAATAAATTCCAGCAGCCATAGCTAGACGCATCGCAGTCATCGCGTTTAGCTTTTCTCCGGCTCTGCCTCTAACTCCATCGGTTCCAAAAAGCTTCATAATTTTGCCTTCTTTTGATTTAAATGTTAAAATTTAAAACGCATTTTAGCAAAAAGATTATTAAATTTGATACATATAAATATTTAAATTTAAAAGAAAAGATTTAATGATTAAATTTGACTTAAATTCAGATTTATTTAATTATCTTTAGGGTATAATCACCGACTAAAATTATGAAAAAAGGTAAGTTATGGCAAACCACAAATCTGCTGAAAAAAGAGCAAGACAAACTATAAAAAGAACTGAGAGAAATAGATTTTACCGTACAAGACTTAAAAATTTAACTAAAGCGGTAAGAGTTGCAGTAGCAAACGGCGACAAAGACGCTGCTCTACTTGCTTTAAAAGATGTAAATAAAAACTTCCACAGCTTTGTAAGCAAAGGATTTCTTAAAAAAGAAACTGCTTCTAGAAAAGTTAGTCGCTTAGCAAAACTTGTTAGTACTTTAGCTGCATAATTTAAATTTAAATGTTAGCTGACAAACTACGTCCTTTTTTAGATCGCTACGATGAGCTAGATACTCTGCTTAGCGATCCATCGGTCATAAATGATATATCTCGTATGACCAAACTCTCAAAAGAGCAAAGAAACTTAGAACCTATAAAAGACGCCGCCGAGAGATACTTAAACATCTTAAACTCTATAGAAGAAAATAAAACTCTACTTGAAGATCCAGAACTAGGCGAACTCGCTAAAGATGAATTAAAAGCGCTAGAAACAGAGCTTCCAAAGTTAGAAGAAGAGATAAAACTTTTGCTTCTTCCAAAAGATCCAAATGATGAGAAAAACATCTTTTTAGAACTACGCGCTGGTACCGGCGGCGATGAGGCGGCTTTATTTGTAGGAGACTTAGCTACTGCTTATATAAGATATACCGAAGAGCGTGGCTACAAATACGAAATAGTAAGTTCAAGTGAAGGAAGCGCGGGCGGATATAAGGAGTTGATCTTACTCATAAAAGGCGAAGGTGCTTACTCAAGACTTAAGTATGAAGGCGGAACACACAGAGTTCAAAGAGTGCCAGAAACAGAAAGTCAAGGTAGAGTACATACTTCAGCTATCACAGTGGCCATTATGCCTGAAATTGAAGATAGCGAGATAGATATAAATCCAAACGATCTTAAAATAGACGTTATGAGAAGCTCAGGTCATGGCGGACAATCAGTAAATACCACAGATAGCGCCGTGCGCGTAACTCACATACCAACAGGCTTAGTCGTCGTCAATCAAGATGGTAAAAGCCAACACAAAAACAAAGACGCTGCTATAAAAGTCTTAAAAGCTAGGCTTTACGATATGCAAGAACGTGAACGTAGAGAAAAAGAGAGCAAAGAGCGTAAGGATCAAGTAGGAACCGGAGATAGAAGTGGTCGAATTCGCACGTATAACTACCCACAAAACCGCATCAGTGATCACCGCATAAATCTCACTCTTTATAGGCTAGATGCCATAATGGCAGCAGGACTTTTTGACGAGATCATAGATCCACTCATCGCCCACTACCAAGCAGAAGCCATAGCAAACGCCGGACTATAGCCGGCTTGTTTATTAGTAAATAGCTTATTTTATCTATTTGAATTTTGACTTGCGACTTTTAAATAATCATAAATATAACTTTTATATGATTTTGTGAGATTTTTATCTTTGCAAGTCTCAACCGCTCCACAAAGCTTTCTCATCGCGTAGATCGCTTCAAAATATTTGTTTGGCTTGATTTGCATAAGCTCTAAAAGCACAGAAGTATTTAGTCCAAGCTCACTTAACTCAGTAGTCGTAAGTTTTTGTATCTCTTCACTGCCTTTTGTATAAAAACCGGTTATAAAAAATGGATTTTTATGGGGTAAAAGCAAGTCATTTTCTTTTAGTCCCAAGATCCCATGATGATCCCCAAAATATGCAAAAACATAAGGTTTATTCGTATTTTTCATAAATTTATCAAAGTCCAAAGTCGCATCACTAAGATCTATTTGTCTTTTATAATAATCACTAAGAACCAAAGCCTGATCTTTAGGATAAAACTTATCAAGCCCATACTCTACCTTACTCGCTCTGTCATAAGGCACATGTTCATCAATAGTAGTGGCATAGATAAATAGCGGCTCTTTATCTTTATATTTGTTGTAAATTTCCTTTACACACTCACCTAGCTTTTTAGAAGATATCTTCCATAAATTCTTATATGAGTCTCCATTTTTAAATTCTTTACCGCACTCAAGATCGTATGGGTGAAAATATTTATCAACTCCTAGATCCTTATATGCATTATAAACGTTAAAATATTTTGACACCAATGGATTTAGCGAAATGACGTAGTATCCATGCTCTTTTAACATTTTAGGCAGCGAATGACTCAAATGCTCTGTTACATTGTAAAATACGGTAGATGAATTTACCCCAAAATCATTTACGCTAAGCCCTGTTAAAATCTCAAATTCGCTCTTAAACGTCTCACCGCCAAACGTATGAACTCTAGCTAGTGATTTAAATTTAAAATCATCTCCTTTAAACATATCTACTTGCTTTAGATCGCCTTTATAGTACGTTACATCTACAGTGGATTCTTGCAAAAAAAGAACTAAATTTGGCTTTAAATTTGATACTTTATAAGGACGAATTCTGCTCATTTTATCTTCAAAATATGGATAAGAATCATCAAAATACGGCGCTTGATAGCTCATATTTACTAAAGACATCGCGAGATTCATATTTATCTCTTTGGCTTCTGGAAATGTTTTTAGCCAATTTTCCATAATAAATTTTTGACGTATTAAAATACAGTTACTAAAGATCAAACAAACAAGTCCAAAAATAGAGATAATTCTAAATTTAATACTCACTCTTTTTGTGTCACGATATGCAAATATACCAAAAAGTAGCACCAAAATATATAGCAAAATTATAAATATAAGCTCTTTATACTCAAGTATTATTCCCCAGTTTTCAGTGTCGAAAAACAGTAAAAAATCAGACGAAAACAGAGGTTTTTTATAGTAATGATAAGTTAAATTTGATATATAATAAACGCATACAAGCAAGGTACTAGCAAAATTTACACTTCTTAGCCATTGCCCGCTTAGTGCAAACATCGCTAAAAATAGTATTCCAAACTGTAAAGCAGTAAAAATAATCGCCACTGGAGTGACTTTAAACCTAGCGATCAAAACCATTGCAAATACAAAAAACGCGAAAGTGAAAAAATATGAAGTACGCTTCACCCCCCCCCTTTTTTTTTAATTTTTATTTAAGAAGCAATAACAAAATATATTCATAAACATTATATAGCTAAAATTATACTAAATTTAGAATTTAAAGTTTTTGAAATAGATTAATTTTTTCTAAATATTGCAATAAATGCTATAATGTCCATCTTTTAAAACTAAAAAGGATAAATATGACTAAAGAAGCCGTGTTTGGATATGTCCAAAAAAGTATGGCACGACACCTGATTATCCCTGGGAAAGATACCCAAAATACGCTGTTTTAAGGCATTTGAAAAATAAAAAATGGTATGGAGTTTTTCTTTGCATACCAAGAAACAAGCTAGGATTAAACGGAGATGATATGGTCGATGTTTTAAATTTAAAGTGTGAAAAAGATCTGGCTATTTTGTTAAAAGATGGCAAAACTATACTTCCAGCGTACCATATGAACAAAAAGAACTGGATATCGATCTTACTTGAAGAAGCAAACGAAGAGATGGTTTTGGATCTCATCGCTCAGAGTTATGAGCTAACTCTTTAACTATTTTATTTTATCAAGTTTGAGATATCTTTAAATTTAGTATGCTCGGCACTTTGCATCATCTCAAACGCTATCATTTCAGCAGATTTTATAGCTACACCTTTTAAATTTAAAAAAGCAAGTTCTTTATTTCTTTCGTTTCTACTACCCACGCACTCATCTACCAAAGTCACGCTATAGCCATTCTTTAGCAGATCTCTTGCACTTTGATATACGCAGATATGGGCTTCTACTCCAATCAAAATCACGTTTTTATACTCTAAAATTTCATCTTTTATAGCGTTAAAGGCTGAGAATTCCAACTTATCAAATATCTTAGAGTTTATCAAATTTAGTATCTGTTCATCGGTATCGCCAAGACCTTTTTTATACTGCTGAGTAGCGATCACCTTAAGTCCTAGCTCATTTGCTATTTTTAGAAATTTAACGCTATTTTGCACCAAATTTTTATCACTCATCACATTTAAAAGCTTAGTTTGCATATCGATAACTACAACTATACTATCCATAAAATTCTCTCCGTTTATTTTTATAAATCTATCTCGATACCCACTGGGCAGTGATCACTACCCTCGATGCCATCGAGTATAAATGCATCCTTTAATCTATCTTTTAAATTTGAGCTGATGAAAAAATAATCGATCCGCCAACCGACGTTTTTAGCCCTTGCGTTAAATCTATAACTCCACCACGAGTATGCGTCCTCTTTATCGCCATTTATAAATCTAAAAGTATCTATAAATCCACTGCTAATAACCCTATCTATCCACGCTCTTTCACACGGCAAAAATCCGCTTGTTTTGGAGTTGGCTTTTGGATTTTTTAGGTCGATTTCACGGTGAGCGGTATTTACATCACCGCAAAATATCACCTCTTTGCCATCACCAACCAAAGCATTGATATAAGCTAGAAATTTATCATAAAAATCAATCTTATACGCTAGTCTCTCATCACCTTGCTGACCGTTTGGAAAATATATATTAAAAAGATAAGTATTACCAAATTTATGTTCCAAAACTCTGCCCTCATCATCATCAAAAAACTGCGATTTTAGATTTTGTGATTTTAAATTCGACAAACTCATCACGCCTGAATAGCCCGGTCTTTTAGCTGAATTTACAGATATATTTTCAAATCCTAGATTATAAATTTCTGCTGGTATCTTATCTTCACTTACTTTTATCTCTTGTAAGCCTAAAAAGTCTGGTTTATGCTCACTCAGCCACGCAAAAGACTCCTTTCCAAGAGCTGCTCTAAGCCCATTTACGTTCCACGAGATTAGTTTCAAAATTTGTCCTTTTTATTTTCATTATAATCTTAAATTTAAAATATTTTTTTAAAATTTCCAATTATTAACCATATCTTTACCGTTAAATTACTATTTGGATTTATAATTTCCACTTTCATATTAAAGGAAATTATAATGACTATGAGTTCAAATAAGTTTATCTTATATTTCGCACTATTTATTACAGTGTTGAATTATCAGTTTTTCGCATTTGCATTCAAGAATGTGGACTTTTATGACAATGTCCTTGTTCTGCTGACACTACCCATACTATTTTTCTCACTAATAGTTTTCATTTTTAGCTTACTGTTTTTACCATACATAACAAAAGCTTTAGCAATATTTTTAACCATTATAGGCGTTGTAGGTGCGTATTTTATGAGCACTTACTCAGTCATAATAGACAGCGAGATGATAAGAAACGCACTCCAAACGGACGCTAAAGAGGTAAAAGACCTATTAAATTTAAATATGATATTTTGGGTAGCTCTAGCTGCTGTAGCTATATTTTTAATAATCAAAGTAAAAATAACCAAAACAAATATGCTAAAAGCCCTAAAATACAGAAGTTTGCTCTGTGCTACTTCGCTTATACTTTTTGGTCTGCTTTTTGCAGGTTTGAGTAAAAGCTATATTCCATTTTTTAGAACTTACAATCACTTAAGATTTTTTAGTACTCCTTTTTATCCTTTGTATTCAAGCTACAAATATGTCAAATCTCTAGCTCCAAAAGCCGAGTTTAAAGCTATAGGGCTTGATGCAAAACAGACAAAAGAGCAAAAAAAGCTATTTGTTTTTGTAGCAGGAGAGACTGCTAGATCGGCGAACTATTCATTAAACGGTTATGAAATACACGACACAAATCCATACTCAAAAGCAAACGAAATACTCAGCTTTTCTAAATTTAGCTCTTGCGGAACATCTACTGCTATAAGCTTGCCTTGCATGTTTTCAAATTTAACAAGGAGCAATTTTTCGCCAGACATCGCTGCAAATACGGGTAATCTACTAGATGTTTTAGAAACTGCTGGTATAAACGTAAGCTGGATAGGAAATAACTCTGGGTATTGCAAAGGCGTGTGCGTACGCCTAAAAGATGCTAAAGATTTTGGCGGCGATAGTTATGATGGAGTTATGCTTGAAGAGATACAAAACAAAATTCAAAATGCCAAAGAAAGTAGCTTTATAGTAGTTCATCTCCAAGGCAGTCACGGACCTACATACTTCAAAAGATATCCAAAAGAATTTAGTAAATTTAGCCCTACTTGCGACACGGCTACGTTAAAAGACTGCACTTATGAAGAGATAGTAAATACCTATGATAACACTATTTTATACACGGATTATATAATAAATCAAATAGTAGATATGCTAAAAGAAAGTAAATTTCAAACAGGGCTATTTTACGTAAGCGATCACGGCGAGAGCCTTGGAGAAAATGGGGTTTATCTCCATGGAGCACCATATTTTTTAGCACCAGATTTCCAAACTAAAGTCCCTGCAATGCTATGGCTAAAAGATAAAAATCAGCTAGAAAATTTAAAAAGCCTAAAAGACAAGAGCTTTTCACAAGACAATATTTTTCACACTATGCTGGGATTTTTTGGTATCCAAACAAGTGTCTATGATAAAAACTTAGATATAATGCAAGAAGGAGAACAAAAGTGAGAAACCAGCCAAAATATAACTTTTTTAAAAATAGCTCATATGCCTTGCAAGGGCTAAAAGATATCTATGAAAACGAAAAGAGCTTTAAGATAGAGCTAGCCATCATCTTACCGCTTTTAGTAGTACAGGTATTTTTAAATTTAAGCTTAGAAGGGCATTTGATATTAGTCATTTCTTTATTTGGTATAATTATAACCGAGTGCATAAACTCTGGTATCGAAAGATGCGTGGATCTAGCTTGCAAAGAGCAGAATCTACTTGCGAAAAAAGCCAAAGACGCAGGTGCGGCAGCAGTGTTTTTGAGCATAGGAGTAGCTAGTTTAGTATGGATAATTGTTATCTTAAAACTGATATTCTAAATGGAATTTTCAAAAAGCTTATCGGAGACAAAAAAGTTCAAATTTTGGAATTTTTAGCCGATAACTGCGATGAAGAGGGATTTTTTAAATTTAATATCAATGAAATTTGTGAGCTTCTAAATACGAGCAAACCAACTGTGATAGCTACTTTTAAAATATTAGAAGATAAAAAGATCCTATACAAGATAAAAAACGGACTTTATAAGCTCAATCTAAAAGATGAGTTATCAAGATCTTAAAGCCTATCAAAATAAGTATAATTCCGCCAAGAATCAAGGCTTTGCTCTCTAGCTTATCGCCTAGCATTTTACCTATGTAGCTACCTAACACACAAAGTAAAAAGCAAACCATGCCGATAACTAAAGCACTAAAAGCTATATCGGCGTTAGTAAAACTAAACGTCACACCTACAGCTAACGCATCTATACTAGTCGCAAATGCGCCTAAGACAAGCATTCTTAGAGTCAAATTCAAGGTGCATTCTTCAGATACGTTTCTACTTTCTTTTATCATTTTTATACCTAAAAATAGCAGTATTACAAAGGCTATATAATGATCTATCGCAGATATAAACTTAACAAAGCTAAGCCCTAAAAAATAGCCTATAGTCGGCATTACGGCCCCAGCTAATCCAAATATAAAAGACATTTTTATAATAGAGCCAAATTTGATATTAAAACATTTGGCGCCGTTTGCCATACTGATCGCTACGCTATCCATCGCTAGAGCTATAGCCAAAAAGAGAAGTTCCATAAAATTCCTTAAAAAAAGTAGTAATTATATCTTAAAAAACTTTATGCTAAGATTATGCTTTTTTAACAAACGACTAAAATGAAACTTCTCTAAATTTAGATATTTTAGCCGTAAAAAGGTAAGTTTAAGTGAGAAAAAATGTCATAGCCGAGCTACTTTTGGTATTTGTAGCATTGTCGTGGGGAAGTACGTTTTTACCAGTTGCCGAAGCGATAAAAAGCGTAAATGTATTTAGTTTTTTATTTTGGCGATTTTTGCTAGCAACCATCCTTATGTTCATACTCACCATAAAATTAGCTAAATTTGATAAAAAATCTATGCTTTATGGCTCACTTCTTGGTTTTTTCTTATTTTGTGGATTTGCATTTCAAACATACGCTTTAAAATTCGCATACACCTCAACAGTAGCTTTCATCACCGGATTAAACGTCGTTTTAGTGCCGTTTTTAATGCTGATATTTTTCAAAGAGCGGGTAAATAAATTTGCATTTGGAGGCGCTATCATAGCCGTATTCGGACTGTATTTTCTAAGCGGAAGTGGTGGAATTTCACCTGGACCAGGCGAGATCTTAGCTATCATATGCGCTTTTGCTTACGCTCTTCACATCGCATTTACAGGAGTTTTGATACCAAAGTGCAATATCTTCGCACTTGTTTGCTTCCAGTTTTTGACAGTAGGCGTTCTTAGTTTTTTTGGCGCAGTATTTTTTGAGAGCGGTACTTATGAGTTTAGCATAATAGGTGGTTTAGAAGCGAATTTGAGCGCAAAGTTTATAGTAGCAGTCTTGGTTTGCGCACTGTTTGCTACCGTATTTGCGTTTTTTATTCAAAGCTGGGCGCAAATTTATACAACTCCTACGAAAACTGCTCTCATTTTTACGCTTGAACCAGTTAGCGCAGGTATTATAGGCTACTTTTTTGCAAATGAAATTTTAAGCACCTTACAGCTTATCGGTGCCGCAATGATACTTTTTGGAGTTCTATTTAGTGAGATAGGATCAAATTTGATCAGTCTCAAAGATAGCTTTTTAAAGCTATCTAAATAACTTTTTAAATCTTGAAAATAACAAAGTCGCAAAAAACGTCGCAGTCGCCACCAAGATAATGCTAGCCCCACCGCTTAGGTTAAAACTAAAGCTTAGCCAAAGTCCTGATATAGTAAATAAAGTAGAAAGAATAGATGCTAAAATCATCATCACACATAAATTCGGACTAAATTTCTCAGCTATATAAGGTGGTACGGTAAGAAGTGCTATCACGAGTATAAGCCCCACAACTCTTATAGTAGCCACAACACAAAGCGCCATTAAAGCTATCATCAAATAGTACAAAAACGTCACTTTAACGCCTCTAAGTTTTGCAAACTCGCTATCAAAACTCATAGCACAAATTTGTGGATAAAGAACAACGATAAAGAGTAAAAATAAAACATCCAAAATACCCATAAACCACAGATCACTGTTTGGTACAGCCAGTATCGAGCCAAAAAGATAGCTCATCAAATCCACGTTATATCCTGGCGTGAGATCCGTAAAAACGATACCGATCGCCATACCAAAAGCCCATAAAGCGCCTATGATACTATCGGTGCGATCTCTATTTTTAAGGCTTATAAATGCGATAAGCATTCCGAGCATCAAAGCAAAGATAGTCGCACCAAACAAAGGAGCAAGTCCTAGAAAAAAAGCTATGCCAATACCACCATAAGCTCCATGAGCAATACCTCCTGCTATAAAAGTCATTTTGTTTATGACAGTAAGTGAGCCGATGATCCCACAAGCAATGCTAACTAAAACTCCAGCCATAAGTGCATTTTGCATAAAAGAAAAGCTCAAAGCATCAAGCATTTCCCTCTCCTTTTTTACAACCGCACTCGCCAAGCAGCAGCTCAACATCGCAAAAATGGCTATGTTCACTAGCTAGATGATTTATGAAATTCGGTCTATTTTCGGTGTTGATATCATGAAGAAACAGCTCTTTATTTACGTAAGCTGCCTTGTCTGCAAAGTTTATCGCCATATTTATATCGTGACTTATCATAATGATCCCTATCCCATTTTTATTAAGATTTTTTAACGTATTGTAGATATCTACTTGTCCGCGTGAGTCTATACTAGCTGTTGGTTCATCAAGCATTAGCACGCCTGCGTCGCTACAAAGTGCTCTTGCTATATAAACTCTTTGTCTTTGACCGCCACTTAGACCCTTTATATCTCTTTTATAAAAATCTTGCATTGAGACTTTTTTTAGTGCGTCAAGGGCTAGCTCTTTATCTCTTTTAGAGTAAAAACAAAAACTACTACTTTTACAGCGCCCCATCAGAACAACCTCTAAAACACTCATAGGAAATAGGCTATTAACCGGTATATTTTGCGGTACATAACCGATAGATTTTGAAATTTCACTTTGCGAAATTCCGCTAAATTTAATAGTTCCTTTTTCAGGTTTTAAAAGTCCCACCATAAGCTTTAAAAGCGTACTTTTTCCACCGCCATTAGGTCCTATGATACTCAAAAAGTCCTTTGAGTCGTAAGCCAAATCAATATCTTTTAAAACATAGCAATCATCATATCTAAAACTAAGATTATCAATCTCTATCTTCATAACACCTGGATCCTTTGTGAAGCTATAAACATAAATACACCAAGCATTATCATCAAGCATAATGCCAAGATTTCAAAGTAAAATCCTACCGGTTTAAACTTAGAAAATCCTAAATTTAAAGCTCTTCCAAAAACCGCTGCTAAAAATATAACGATCGCCATCGCTAGTCCTATCATCAACGCACTCAAAAATGCTACGCCAAAACTACCTATACTAAAAGCTAAAATAAACACTAGAACGACTCCTGGACAAGGAACTAGCGATGCACCTAGCACCACAAACCATTCACCGTCTTTTTTACAAGAACACTTAGGGCAGCTACAAGCACACGAGCTATTTAAGATCCTACTTGAAGATCCAGAAGGACTAAATTTAAATTTATTTTTTTTGAATTTAGCTACTAACATAGCACAAGCTACTAGCACGATCAAAATAGCTGATATCTTTGTAGTCGCGTTAGCTACTTCATTTACGGTTTTACTTACGAAACTTTCTACTAAAAACATAGTCGCATAAACCAAAACCAAAGCGCCTATAACGTGCAAAAAACCTATCTTTAAAGCAAATAAAAAGGCTTTTACGTAGCTTCCGCCATTAGCAGCAAAATAGCTAGTAGTAAGCAGCTTACCGTGTCCTGGACCAGCAGCGTGCAAAAGTCCGTAGATAAAAGATATAAGTAGTATGAAGTGGATATCACCGCCGTTTTTTATCAAGGATTTTAGCTCGCCTAGGTATTTTACCCCGAGCATACTGATAAAATTTGTCTTACTTTCATCTATCTTGTCTATTTCAAATTTTTGCTCGTTTAGCTGCTGTTCGTTTGGCACTAGCTGGTGGAGCAAGGGCTTTGGAGGCGCTTTTGTAGTTATCTCATAAAAACCGGTATTTAAATTTACATTGGGTTTTATAAAAAAACCATCTTCAAGCTCGTAAAACTCACCACTTGCTATCTTAAAATTGAAATAATCTTCAGGGTCAAATATAGTTATCTTTACAACTCGTTTATCTTTAAGCTCAAGATTAAGCGAAAAATCAAACTCAAACTTAAGCCTTAAGTTTTGCACCAAAACTCTCACATCTTTTGGATCTAGCTTTAAGCTTATATCCTTTTGTGAACCATCGTAATAAGAAGCGCTTATAAGATAACTTCGTGGTTTTAGATAGTCTAAAAGCGCCTTTTTTATCTCTTTTAGCTCAGCGTCCTCTAGCTTTAAATTTGAGTTTATATCATAAGTTTCGAACGTAAGTTTCGTGAAATTCTCGGAAAATATCCACTGGATTTTTATCTCTTTTAATGCCCTGTTTTGGCTTATAAATTTGATATTTGCGTGCGCTGTAGGCGAATACAAAGCACAAAGGGCACACGCATTTAAATTTGAAAAGATAGCCAATACGAAAACTATAACACTACAAAGCTTCATCTAAAAAGATTGCCTAAACGCTTCAGTAGTTTTTTTCATACTAAGAAGCCAATCTTTAGGAAGCTGATCTATCTCTACGACCTTAGCGTGGACTTCATTTGCGATCAAATTTGCTGATTTTTTCGAAAACTGCGGCGCTACAAATATCACTTTTACACCCTCTTCTTTAGCCTCATTTATGAGATTAGCAAGATCTGCTGGTTTTGGCTCTTTTCCTTCTATTTCTATAGCTATCTGCTCCAAGCCATAACGCTCGGCAAAATATCCCCAAGACGGATGATATACAATAAATTTCTTATTTTTTAAATTTGAAAACTCACTTCTTATCGTAGCATCTAGTTCATCTAAAATTTGCAAGAATTTAGCTAAATTTGTACTATAGATCTCGGCGTTTTGTGGATACTGAGCTTTTAGGGCGCTAAATATATTTTGTGCCATAGTTTTTACCAAAATAGGATCTAGCCAGATATGAGGATCAAAGCCGCCCTCACTATCTTCATGATCAGATTTATGTTCACTAGCTTCGTGATCGTGAGAGTGTTCCATCTTTTTAAGCTTGATACCATAAGCCGTATCTATGATCTTTAAATTCGCAAAACTTTTTGTAAATTTAGGTATCCAAACTCTTTCATAGTCCATTCCTACTGCAAAAAATAGATCGCTTTTCTCGATCATTTTCATCTGATTTGGACGCGGCTCATAAGTGTGAGGATCAGCGCCGCTAGGGGCCATAACGCCAACTTCTAAAGTATCTCCTGCTATTTGTTCTACAAAATATTTAACAGGAAGAATACTTGCAGTAACTATCCCTTTAGCATAAAAGGGCATAAAACTAAGACATAAAATAGTTATGATCTTTTTCATAATTCACCTTTAAATTTTAAGTATCAGTGCGAAATTATATCAAATGCAACTTAGTTGCAACTTAATATTTTGATAAAAAACAGAGTTTTAATTTTTCAAATTTAATTAAATTTATGTTATCATTGCTAAAAATTTGGATAAAAGATTATGGACGGAACCTCTTTTTTAAAAGAACAAGGCATAACAAGCACTCCACTTAGGATCAGCATTATTGAGATATTGCAAAATGCCTCTAAGCCTATCAGTTATGACGAATTTTTAGCAAAAATAAAAGCAAATAAAACGACTATTTATAGAAATTTAGATCTGCTTTTAAGTAAAAATTTGATCATAAAAAGTGAGATAGAACACAAAAGTTTTTATGAACTCTCTGGTCACGCAAAAGCTTATTTCGTATGCGAAACTTGTCATAAGATGGAAGAGATAGAAGTGCCGATCTTGCCGGGGAAAAATATCAAAAGTGCTGTGATAAAAGGCGTTTGTGAAAACTGCAAATAAAGACAAGCTCGAAGTGTTTTGATTTTAAAGCTTTTTTATATATAATAGTAAATCATTTTTAAAGGCAGATATTTTGCAAAATATTTGGGATAAAAAGTCTAAAACATATCCGAAGTTTAATAACACAAAAAGCGCATTTCAGATAGAATTTTTTGATTTTTTAACAAGCTCAGGCGTAAATTTCGAAGGTAAAAGTGTTATAGATGTCGGATGCGGAACTGGTGTTTATACTCTTTTTATCGCTCAAAAAGCAAAAAACGTACTTGGCATAGATACGAGCAAAGATATGCTAAATGCGCTTAAACAAAGCGCTAAAGACGAAGGTTTAAATAATATCCAAACACTACAATCAGGAATTTATGGCGTAGTTTCTAAATTCGATATAGCTTTTCTTACAATGTCTCCGGCTTTAAAAAATGAAACTGACTTTAAAAAATTTATGAGTTTTGCAGATCTTAGAGTTTATATGAACTGGGCAAAGCCTCGCACTTCAAACGTTTTAGAGCCGTTTTTCGAAAAATACGGCAGGGAACAAACCGCCATAACCATAACGCAGTTAGAAGCATATCTAAAAAACAGGCAAATTCCTTATAAAAGCAAGATCTTAAATGAGTTTAGAAGCGTAAAAAGAAGCCTATCAGAAGCTTATGAAAATGTGTCTTGGCATCTTGAGATAAACGGTATAAAGCTACCAAAAGAAGAGATTTTAAAAGAGCTACAAAAGCTAGCGATTGATGAGTTTATAACAGAAGATCTAAGCTCAAGTATGAAAGTATTGGTATTTTAATGAAGTATATTTTAGCCTTGCTTTTATCTTTTGGTTTTTTATTTGCGGACGCAAAAAGCACTCTATTTTCGCCACTTTTAAAGCCTTTAGACTACGATAAACAAAAAGCATTGCTAGGAAAAGAACTTTTTAATGATAAAAGGATAAGCACAGATAAAAAGATCTCTTGTAGGTCATGTCACAGCACTTATGAAACATTCAATAAAAAACACGGAAAAAGCGATTTAAATCCACCTTCTATTTTGAATTCATACTTAAATTATATACACTCGTTTGACGGAAAAATCACTGATTTAAAACAAAGAATAAATTTATGCTTCACATCTCAAAAAGAGCTAAAAATAGAGGTTATAATAAAACAGATAAAAAGAAATCCGGTATATATTTTAAAATTTGATGAGCTATACAAAGACGGCGTAACGTATGAAAATGCTATTGATGCGATAATAGAGTTCTTAAAAGCGACCGTTACTCCTAATAGTAAATTTGATAAATTTATCGCAGGTGATGAAAACGCTTTATCGCAAGACGAAAAAGACGGATTTGACCTGTTTATGAGGATTGGCTGCGTAAATTGTCATAATGGAGTAAATCTAGGCGGAAACATCGTTAGCCTTCTTGGCTATGAAGGTATGGCTCTTAAAGTTCCGTCTTTAAGAAACGTCTCATTGCGCTCTGTTTACCTACATAATGGCACTTTAAATGATCTTTTACAAACTATAGAATTTATGAACGAGCGTATGAATTTAAAAAACTTTACGCAAAAAGACTATGAATTATTATATAAATTTTTACTCACCTTAATAGGAGAATTTCCGGAGATTTTGCATGAATAAAAAACACATTCTAAATGGGCTAATTTTATCTTTAATAATGCTTTTATCAACATTTTGTACGTATAGCATATATTCGAGTATCAATACACTTCAAAAAAGCAATTACTGGAACAATCAAATATTTAAGATAGGTGAGATAAATAAAGAGATAGATATCTGGCTAGGCAGACAGATATCTATAGTAAGCTATGATCAGATAAACGAGCAAACTACTGGGATATTTAATATCATAAACGATATGGAGATGTCTAAAGACTTTGATAAATTTACATTTATAGTAAAAAATGCGCAAATGTTTCAAGCCGTAAAAAAAGCATTTCACGAAAAACAAGCCATAGTGCAAAGATATCAAGTATTAAAAACAAATAGCGACAATGCCCTTCTTTATCTAAACAACAACCTTGCTTATACTTCAAATTTATATCTAAGCAACACGATATATTCAGAAGTCATACAAGGCAAAATCGGCTTAAACAACCATATATCTACTACCAAACAAAAGATTAAAACCGTATTAGAAAATATAACAGATCAAAAAAGCCTTGATTATTCATTTTTCAAAAAAGCAGAAATAGTAGTAGACAATATGTATGAATTCGATAAACTAGATAAACAAAACAAAGAGCTACTTATAAATCAAAAGCTTAACGAACTAGGTATTGGTATAAATGAATATTTTAAAGGTAATATAAAAAGCATTTTAGCACCATTTATACTACTATTTTTATTGGTTATTGATTTATCTATTAGAACAATATATCTAAGTACAAAAAACAATAAAAACAAAGCTATATTATCTTATATGAAAAATTTAATTCAAAACTCTATGAACTCTATCATAATCATAGATAAAGCCGGCAAGATATTATCCGTAAATAAAGCTTTTGAAACCACAAGCGGATATAGCAAAAAAGAGATAATAGAAAAATCAATCTATATTTTAAAAACAAATATGAATAGCGACAACATCTACGATAATCTGCTAAAAAATATAAGCAATAATCAAATTTGGTCGCACGATGATTTTATAAGCAAAACAAAAAATGGCGTTCTTATGTATGAAAAGGTCGTAGCCGTGCCTACATTTAATGAATACTACGAAGTAAGTGGCGCCGTCATTCTTAAAAAAGATATCACGAAAGAAAGACTCATCGCAAGAGAGTTAAATTTCAAAACGCAAGAGATCAAGAAAAACTCTCTCATAGATAAGCTAACTGGGCTTAAAAACAACATAGCTATTATGGAAAAAATCGATAGAAAGAAATTTGGCAATATTATTTATATAAATCTAAATAACTTTACAAATCTTAGATTTTTCTATAAAAACTCAATAATAGAGCTCATACTCATAGCAGTAGCTCAAACATTAAAACTTTGCATTGATGCTTATAAGATGAACGGTGTGGCTTATAGGATCCAAGGCGATGAGTTTTGCGTATGGTATGAGGGTAACACTTTACAAGAAGACATAAAACGCATCATAGAATACTTCAGTGCTAAAAATATAGAGATAGTCACGGACTACGGAAAAGAGATCTTGCCAAACATAGGCATAACCATAGGCGTAAGCTTGACTCAAGATACGCAAAATACAAATAGACTGACCCAAGCCATACTAGCTCACCACGAAGCCAAAGCAAACGACTCTCAAGTCGCGTATTATAAAGACAATAACTCTACAGAGCAACAGTATCATACAAACCAGCTAGTCTCGAGAATGATACAATACGCGCTAAACCAAAACAAAGTTATAGTAGAGTGTCAAGGGATATTTGATATACAAAATTTCTCTACTCCAAAAATCGCATCTTATGAAGTCTTGATCAGGATATTAGACGGAGAAAATAAAATTCACTATCCAGGAGAGTTTTTAGGAGTTGCAAAACATACTTCGCTTTATATAGCGCTGACAAAAGAGGTCATAAACAAAACTTTCGATCTAGTAGAAACATTTGCGGATAAAAGATTTTCGATAAATTTATCAAGTATAGATATGGTAAATGAGGGCGTTAAAAAGCTCTTTATCCAAAAGCTAAAAGCCTGTTCAAATCCAAACCACTTAACAGTAGAGATTCTAGAAAGCGAAGGAATAGATGACTACGCGTCGATAAATCCATTTATCGAAAGTATAAAAGATCACGGATGCAAGCTTTCTATAGATGATTTTGGAAGCGGATATTCGAACTATTATCGTATGCTAGAGCTAAACATCGACTACTTAAAGATAGACGGTTCTATCATCAAAAAGCTTCCAACTGACGAAAACGCAAGAAGCGTCGTGCGAACTATCGTTGATTTTGCAAATAGACAAGGCTATGACGTTGTAGCTGAATTCGTCGCAACGGAAGAAATTTTAACTCAGGTTAAAAGTTATAATATAAAATACGCTCAAGGTTTCTTGCTAGGAAAACCGACTCACCCTAGTAACATAGACTAAAGGAGTAAGCTTGCATGATATAATAAATGGTGCGGTTAAATTTATGGAAGAAGACTTTTTAGAACATAAAGAACTATTTGAGCATTTAGGAAACAAACAGTCCCCACACACTCTTTTTATAGGTTGTTCAGATTCTAGAGTCGTGCCAAATTTGATAACAAATACGTTGCCTGGCGAACTTTTTGTTGTAAGAAATATAGGAAATATAGTACCGCATTATCGGATCAGCGAAGAGTTTTTAGCAACGACTTCAGCTATAGAATACGCTATAAACATCTTAAAAATCAAAAATATAATCATCTGCGGACATAGTAATTGCGGCGGTTGTGCATCTTTATACGAAGATGAAAAAAAGCTAAATTTAGTTCCTGCGGTAAAAAGATGGCTAGATCTGATATCTGATATCAAAGATGAGGTTTTAAAATACAAAAATTTAGATAACGCAAAAAGAGCGTGGATAACAGAACGATTAAATGTTATAAACTCGCTTGAAAATTTAAAAACATTTCCTTTTGTAAAGGATTTGATAAAGAGTGGAGATTTAAAGGTTTATGGTTGGCACTATGTTATAGAAACAGGCGAACTATATGATTACTGCGAGGATTCAAAAAGTTTTAGATTACTTGAAAAGAGCATAGACTATGATAAAATTTATAACGAAATTTTTACTGATTTTTAGTATATCCGTTTTCGCAAACGAGATCAAAGACGAGCAAAGCTTACCGCAAGTAGTAACGCAGATAATGAACGCCAATCATCAAATTTTGCTCATCAAAGATCAAAATAAAGATAAAAATCAAACCGCAACTTCCGATCTATCACCTATAAATGCACAAAAACACAAGTTACTTGAGAGCATCGCGGTGTTCATCACAAACTACACTGCGCAAGATAACAATCAGTTCAAAAAAGACAAAGCCGCTATAGATAAAAAAGTAAAATTATATGAAAACAACACAAACTCTGAGCGTTATATCACGGCTAAAATTGACTCACTCAGCCTTGAGCTAGATGAGTTTTTCTATCAAACTATTTTAAATTTAAGCACCGCATTTAGTAAAAATGCCAAGCAAGATACTATAAACTCTATCTTACAAGAAGGCATAATGAGTATCCAAACAGGCGGTTATCTTGATATTAAAAATTTCAAAGATACGCTAAGCGATGTATCTAAAAACACATTCGAACAAGAGCTTATAAATTTAGATATCAAAAAAACAAGCTACGATGAAATTTTAGCTTATTTAAAAGACCACTCAGACTTGCTTGCTAGCAACTTTTTATTTTCTAGCTTAAATTTAAACGATGTGATAAGCTATATAAACAAACAAATTCCTATCGATACAAAGGTTTTTAATCCGGGTAAATTTACACTTATAGTTTTGATTTTTCTATTTTTCTTTTCTATAAGAGTAAAACTCTCAAAGATAGTTTTTGTGCTACTCACAGCTTTTTTATCAAAAGACAAAAAAGCACATAGAGATATACAAGAACAGTTTATACTAGTCATCAAAAAGCCTATGGGGATATTTTTAAGTGCGTACGCCATAGACGTTTGTTTGAGTATATTTTACTATCCAAGCCCAGTGCCTATAAGATTTGCGAACTTTTTCGTTATAGCCTATATCATACTTGTTTCGTGGCTGCTCATAGGCATACTTGATGGTTATGGAATGATGGCACTAAGCAAAATAGCGCAAAAAAGCGGTAAAAAAGAAGTTATAAACTTGATCATCAAGATCTTGTATTTTATAGTTATCGTCATCACGATACTGCTCATTTTAAGTAGGCTTGGCTTTGATATCAGCACGATCATCGCATCTCTTGGTATAGGTGGTCTTGCAGTAGCTCTTGCCACAAAAGACATCATAGCGAATTTCTTTGCTTCTATCTTACTGCTTTTTGATAACTCTTTTTCTCAAGGCGACTGGATAGTTTGCGCAGGAGTTGAGGGAACAGTTGTTGAAATAGGGCTTAGGAAAACGACTATAAGGACATTTGATAACTCTTTAGTCTTTATACCAAACTCAAAAATAATGAGTGAAAACGTCAAAAACTGGAACAGAAGAAAAGTAGGACGTCAGATAAAAATGAGCATAGGGCTTACATACTCTACTACACCAGACCAACTAAAAGAGTGTATAACCGAGATAAAAACTATGCTTCAAAATCATCCTGGTATCGCAAAAAGTGGCGAAGATAGCGCACTAAATTCAAGCGATTTTAGACTAAAATACAAACAAAATATGGTTTCTGTAGATGATCTAGCAGGATATAAAAGTAACCTTTTTGTGGTGCTTGATGAATTTGGCGACAACTCTATAAATATACTTATATACTGCTTTAGCAAAACAGTCGTTTGGGGTGAATTCTTAGAAACAAAACAAGACGTTATGCTAAAAATAATGGATATTTTAAGCAAATATGAAACAGAGTTTGCATTCCCATCTCAAAGCATATATATTGAAAAATTACCTAAAATTGAGTATGATATAGTAAATTCAAAGGAGGCAAAAGATGCGTGATGAATTTGATGAAATGAACGATGAAGAGTTAGAGGATTTTGATGAGCAAGATGATGATTATGATGATGCCAAAGAAAACTATGACTATTCATACGATGAAAACGACTACTCATACGACGATGAGAGCGACGAAGAAAGCTATGAGTACTAGCTTATAATAATGCATAAAGGCGAACGTTTTTGTTTGCCTATTCAAAACACACCAAAATAATATTTTTTCTAGAACATCATAAATATAAATTTATAATACTTCCAGAACGCCATTTGCTTATATAATTTTATATATTAGCAAAAACTAGCAATATAAGTAGCTCTTTTGCTAGCTCAAATATCAAATTTAAGCTAACCATCACAGCTACAAACAAATATCAACTCTATAAAGTATGGCTCATCTTATGGATATAGCATAGATGGTAGTGAATATATGGGAACTGATTTTAATAAAGCAGAGATTTACAAAAATGAAATAGACTAGATAGTTTTAAGACCCCACTAAAATAGCATAAAATCACAACAAGATAAAAGCTAAACCATAAAGAATTTAGCCTTTATATCAAATTAAACTAACAGTATATTTTCTTTAAATTTTCGAGCTTAGAGCTTACATTTAAAAGTAACATATCAGCTATCACTAACCTAGCCATAGCAGTTGCTACCACGCTTCCACGAATTCCTATACAAGGATCGTGGCGTCCTCTTAAAGCACATATTACCTCATCGCCATTCACGTTTAAAGTCGGTTGATCCATAAAAATGCTCGGCGTCGGCTTAAAATAGCTTCTTATGATGATATCTTGTCCATTTGAAATTCCGCCCAGAATTCCTCCGGCGTGATTTGACTTGAAGCCATTTTTATCCATAAGATCATTATTTGAAGAGCCGTTTGCTTTTGACGCTTCTATACCATCGCCGATCTCTACTGCTTTTACGCCATTTATCCCCATAAATGCGCCTGCAAGAGCAGCGTCTAGTTTATCGTATAATACTTCTCCAAGCCCTACTGGAACGCCACTTATCACACTTAAAATAGTCGCGCCTACGCTATCTCCACTGTTTTTAGCGTTAAGTATGATCTCTTTCCAAGCTTCATCTTTATTTTTGTCTAAGCAAAATATTTCGCTTGTTTTAGCAAATTCAAAATCAACCTTTTTAGCATCATCTAAGCCCACGCCAAATACACCACTTTTTACGCTTATACCAAACTCACCAAGCATCATCTCTGCTATCGCGCCCGCAGCTACCCGCACCGCAGTCTCTCTAGCACTACTTCTACCGCCACCTCTATGATCGCGTATGCCAAATTTATGGTAATACGTAAAGTCTGCGTGACCCGGGCGAAAAATCTCTTTTATATTATCATAGTCTTTTGAGTGCTGATTTGAATTTTTTATCATAAAACCTATAGGATGACCTGTACTAAAGCCATCAAATACACCGCTTAAAATCTCTACTTTATCGTCTTCTTTTCTATTTGTTGCGTATTTTCCACCCGGTTTTCTCTTATCTAGTTCGCTTTGAAGATATTCTTCATCGATTCTTACTCCAGCAGGTAACCCATCTAGTATCCCACCGATAGCTACTCCATGACTCTCTCCAAACGTACTTAGCCTAAGCCTTTTCCCAAAAGTATTCATTGCTCCATCCCTTGTAAAACTTTAAGAGCAGCACTTTGCTCGGCCTCTTTTTTACTTGAACCAAAGCTTCTTGCAAGCTCTTTACCCTCCAGATACACGGCCATTTCAAAAACTTTTTTATGATCTGGTCCGCTTGAGCTTACTAGCTCGTATTTTGGAGTAACTCCAAATCTAGCTTGAGTGATCTCTTGAAGCGTGGTTTTATAGTCTTTACCTAAACTCTTTAGATCGATATTTTGATACTCTTTTTCTAAAAGTTTCGTAAATATCTCCTTTACTTTTTCAAGCCCACTCTCAAGGTATATCGCCCCCATAAGAGCTTCTAAAGCATCGCTAAGCAAGCTTGGTTTATTTCTACCGTTATTGTTTTCTTCAGCTGTTGAGAGATACAAAAACTCGCCTAAGTTTATACTATTGCTTAGTTTTGCAAAGCTTTTTTCATTTACTAAAGCAGCTCTGAGTTTACTTAAATTCCCCTCATCAGTATGCTCAAATTTAGAAAATAGGTACTCTCCTACTATGAGATCTAAAACAGCATCGCCCAAAAACTCAAGGCGCTCATTATTACAACCAGTTTTCATGCTTTTGTGAGTTAGAGCTTCTTTTAAAAGCTCTTTATTTTTAAATTCGTAACCTACTAAATTTTCTAGCCTTTTTAGCTTATCCATTTTGCACCTTTATCGCTTCGTTTCTTGCTAGAGTGTCGCACTCTTCGTTTTGCGGATGACCATTATGAGCTTTTACCCAGTGAGCACTTACTTTATGGCGTTCTAAAAGCTCTAAAAGTTCCTCCCAAATAGCACTATTTTTTACGTTTTTAAACCTTTTTTTTACCCAACCAGGAAGCCATAAATTTATACCGTTTGCCACATACGAACTATCTGTATAAAGCAAAACTTCACAAGGCTCTTTGAGAGCTTTTAGACCTTCTATGACTGCTATGAGCTCCATTTGATTGTTTGTCGTATTTGCTTTACCGCCGCTTGCTGATTTTTTAGCTCCCCCATACTCGAGTATATATGCCCAGCCTCCACTTCCAGGATTTCCAAGGCAACTTCCATCGCTAAAAAGGCATACTGTTTTCAATCTCATCCTTTGAAATTTGAGTAAGGATCTTGCAGCTTCCTAGCCTCGCACAATTTGGGCAACGATAAAAAAAGATAGGATAGCTAGTCTTACACTGCGAACAAAAATAACTAAAACTAAGAGTCGCATTTATTCCGTTATCTTTTGCCGCTTTAAAAAGAGATAAATTAAAATCTTCGATTTCTATCTCGTCTTTTATTAAATTTAAGCTCTTAAAAAACTGCCTAAACTCGCTGTCTTGTAAATTTACCGGTTCTTTTAGCCTAAACATCAGATCCTTACAGATATCAAGTTTTGGGAAAGTGCTAAGAGAACTAAGCGGTTCGCCGTTTTTTATAAACTGCTCTAAAACCATACGTTTAAGCGGTTCAAAATCATCACTAAGCTCTAAAAATTCCTTTATCTTTTCATCGAATTTCATAGGCTCGTCTCTTAATATAAGCGCTTTTGTATAAGCTATCTCAGCTTTGTCTATCACGCCTTGTTCATCTAATGCGTCAAGCGCTTCAAGGCAGTTTTTATACATCCTAAGTTTTTCGTAACAAACGCTTAAATGCCTAAGGGCCTCATCGTTTCTAGCTCTTAGTTTTATCGCTTCTAAAAACATATCGCTTGCTCGTTTTAAAAAACCGGCTTTTATATAAATTTTACCCAGACTATTTAGCAAAAACTCACGCTCTTTTTTGTCTTTTGATTTTTCAAGCGCGACTAAATATACACTTATGGCTTTGTCAAAATCTCCACTTTTAGCAAATGTAAGAGCTAAAACGCTAAGTGAGTTTATATCGATATCAAGATCTAAAAGCATCTTTTTGTGCTTTTGGCTCAAGCCACTAGAGTTTTCAAATTTTTTGACAAATTTTTCTATACTGCGATTTTCATCTTTTGCGCCCCAAATTCCCAAAGCATAGCTTGAGATAGCGACTAAAAGAAGCGTCGCGAAAAGAACAATTAGCCCAAAAATAGGATCACGATATTCTATAAAAAAGAAATCCAAATGCTAAACCTAATAATCAAATTTAAAGACCATTATAGCAAATTCAAGGTATAATCTCGCTTATGATAGAATCAAGTAGTATAGAAAATTTAAAAGCCATAATAGATATAAGCGATGTCATAGGTAGCTACATACCGCTGAAAAAATCAGGTGGAAACTTTGTGTGCGTATGTCCATTTCACAACGATAAAAATCCATCAATGAGCGTAAGTCCTAGTAAAGGAATATTTCACTGTTTTGCTTGCAAAGCAGGCGGCGACGCTATCAAATTTATAATGGACTATGAAAAACTTAGCTATCCAGAAGCGGTTGAAAAGCTTGCAAATATGTATAACTTTACCCTAACTTATACGCAAGAACAAAACAGCCATAAAATAGATAAAAAAGTACTTGAAAACCTAAATTTGCACTACAAAAGCCTACTTTACAAAAATCAGGAGGCATTAAACTATCTATATAATCGCGGTATAAATGACGCTATGATAGAGATCTGGGAGCTGGGCTGGGCTAGCGAAAACCAAAACACGCTAAATTTACTTCAAAATGAAAATATAGACAAGGAAGCAGCCTTGCAAACAGGCGCGATAAAACAAAACGAACACGGAATTTATGCAAGTTTTATTAACCGCATAACTTTTCCTATCTACAATCATCTTGGAAATTTAGTCGGATTTGGCGGTCGCACGATATCGGGCAATCCTGCAAAATACGTAAATTCGCCCCAAAGCCAGATCTTTGACAAATCCAGACTTCTATACGGATATGACAAAGCTAAAAACGAAATTTATAAAAAAGGCGAGATAATAATCTGCGAAGGCTATATGGACTGCATAATGCTGCATAAAGCAGGATTTAACAACGCCGTAGCCGTCTTAGGAGTAGCCTTAACAGACAAGCATATACCGCTACTAAAAAGAGGCGATATAAAGGTGGTTCTTAGCTTTGATAGTGATGACGCGGGCAGAGGTGCGGCATTTAAAAGTGCTAGACTACTTGCACTAAATGAAATAGATGGACGCGTAGTTCTCATAAGCGGCGAAAAAGATCCAGCTGATATGATAGTAAGCGGCAAAGCTAATGAGCTAAAAACTATGCTTAGCGGTGGAGTCGAGCTTGGAGAGTTTTACATAAAAGAGCTGATATTAAGTAAAAAACCGCAAACCCCATTAGAAATCAGCCATACACTTGAAGCCGTGCAGGAATTCACAAAGAATTTAAAAGAAGTTGTAGCAAACTCATACATACCACTAGTTGCGACTATGCTTAGCTTAGATCCTTCTAGCTTTAGCTTAAGCGCAAAAGGATACCGCAAAACTACAGCAAATTCGGCAAATTCTTTAAAGTCACAACCTAAAAAAGATCTACTTGAACTTGAAATTTTAAAAAATATGCTGATAAATCCGCAAATCTTACAAATAGTAAAAAACGAATGTGACGAAAGTATGTTTATGACGCACAAAGAGACTTATAAGGCTGTAGTTGGCTCACAAAATCCAAATAATCCTTATATTAGAGAGCTAAATTTACAAGGCGATTTAGAGGTATATAAAGACTTTGAGCCTTTAAAACAAGCTATAAAAATTCTAAAAACAAATTTTTGTGATAAAGCTATAAAAACAATCGCAAGTTCGAATTCGCAAGACAAATTTGAACAGATAAAAAAACTTCAAAATATAAAAAAACAACTCAAAGGAATTTGATGAAAACAAGCGAAGTAAGTACTGCTAAAACAAAATGTCTAGCGCTATTTAGCGGAGGTCTTGATAGTATGCTTGCAATAAAGCTTATGAGCCTTCAAGGTATAGAGGTTCACGCGCTAAATATCGATATTGGATTTGGTGGTGATCCAAATAAAATAGAAACTATGACCAAAAGAGCTGCCATGGCAGGAGCGAGCTTTGAGAGCGTAAATGTCAGGAGTCGCTACTTACAAGAAGTACTTTTTAATCCAAAATTCGGCTATGGAAAACAATTTAATCCTTGCATTGATTGCCATGGGTTTATGTTTAGGACAGCGATCTCTATGTTAAAAGATTACGGTGCAAGCTTTGTCATCAGTGGCGAAGTCATCGGTCAGCGTCCTATGAGCCAAAGAAATGATGCTATGGTTCATGTCAAAAATCTAGCCTTAGACACCGAAGATATCGTGCTTCGCCCACTTTGTGCTAAACTACTAAAACCAACAAAAGTTGAGCGCGAAGGCTTAGTAGATAGAGAAAAACTCTTAGCTTTAAATGGTAGAGGCAGAAATCCTCAACTCTCTCTTGCAAAAGAATTTGGTTTTGAAGACTACGAAACGCCTGGTGGAGGCTGTTTATACACTATGGAAAGCTTCGCAAATCGCATAAGAGATTTTATAAAATTTGATAAAGATATGAGCGAAAACGACTTGCAAAGTCTGCGTTATGGTCGTCATTTGCGTCTGCTAGAAGGCGCAAAAATGATAATCGGACGCGATGAAAATGATAATGCTCATCTAGAAGCTTTAAATTTAGATAAGATGCATAGCATCAACTTTGATGATATAGTAGGTGCTCATTCATTCATATCAAAAGATGCTTCAAAGAGAGATTTGGAGTTTGGTGCAAGACTTGCTATAACATACTGCAAAAGTGATCCATCACAAATTTACACCGCAAAAATAGGCGATTTGACCATAGACGTAAAACCTTTTGAAGACAAAAAGGTCGCTAGTGACTTCTTTATAAAATAATGTTTAAAAAAGTCTATATCGAGATAAGCGATATCTGCTCGTGTAAATGTAGCTTTTGTCCATCACCAAACCAGCCAAAAAAAGGCACGATGAGCTTAGAGCTTTTTGAGTATGTTTTAAATCAGATCTCGCCATTTACAAAATGCGTTTGTCTGCATATTTTGGGCGATCCTTTGGAAGTAGCGAATTTAAAAGAGTATATAAATTTAGTAGCCAAATTTGATCTAAAGATCGATCTAGTAACGACTGGTAAAATGCTTTATAGACATAGTTTTGATATGCTTTTAGAGCCTCCTTTTCATCAAATTTCATTTTCTTTGAGCGCATTTTTGGATAAAAACAGTAAATTTAGCGATGATTACGTCTCAAATTTACTCGCATTTTGCAATGCAAGTTTAACAAAAAAAAGCGATACATTTATAAATTTACGCGTCCAAAGCGACTTTTTACTTACAAACGATATAAATTTACAAAAGCTCATAAATGCGTTTGAAAAGCATTTTAATATAAATTTAAATAGCGAGTTAAAACGTATAAAAGAGGACTTTGCAAAAGGTATTTATCCTAAAAATACAAAAATTCGTCTTGCTAGAAAAATACTACTAAACTTAAAAACATCATTTGAATGGAAAAATTCAAACTCGAAAACCATTCAAAAAGCCTGTTACGCACTAAAAGATCAGCTAGGAATTCTCAGTGACGCTTCTGTCGTGCCTTGTTGTATCGACTACGCAGCACAGATAAATCTCGGCGATCTAAAAACCGCAGATCTAGGTCAAATTCTAAACTCACAACGCGCTATAAATATCAAAAAATCATTCGCAAAAGGTATTGCGATAGAAAAAACTTGTCAAAAATGTGGATATATAACAGGCGTTAGTTAACCAAAATTTGCTAAAATTCCAAAAAAATATTTAAAGGATAAACCATGGAAAAAAACAACTTTATAGCAATCAGTCTTGTTATTTCAGCTATAATTCTAGCTTTTGGATTTAGCTCAATAATCAAAGACGAAAGAAGCGTAGTAGTCAAAGGACTAGCTCAAAAAGAGGTAAAAGCGGATCTTGCCTTGTGGCAAATGAGCTTTTCTTTAGGGGATAATGACCTTGCAAATCTTAAAAAAACTATAGAAGAAAAGACAAAGATAGCATCAAATTTCTTAAAAAAACAAGGTCTTGAGAGCAAAGATTTTAGCGTACAAGCTCCAACTATCACAGATAATTCGGTAAATCCGTATATGGACACGCAAAAGATCCGCTACACATACATAGCTAAAGTAAATTTGCTTATTAGAACAGACAAGATAGAACAAGCCAAAAAAGCTCAAAGCAACTCTTTAGATCTAGCAAGTGATGGTATCGCCGTGTCAAATGACTTTGACAATAAAATCACTTTTGAATTTACCAAGCTAAATGATATAAAACCAGAAATGATAGCCTTAGCCACTAAAAACGCCAGACTAGCCGCGCAGCAGTTTGCTAATGACTCAGGAAGTAAAGTTGGCGAGATCAAAAAAGCCACTCAAGGACTATTTAGCGTAGAAAACGCAGCCATAGGGTTAGAAGATATCAAAAGCATAAGAGTCGTTACTCAAGTAGAGTACCAACTAAGATAAACTCACGATATCAAGAGCAAAATATACGAATTTTGCTCTTGAGACGTTTTTTATCTATAAATTTAATAGGCCAACATTGTAATTTTCTCTTTTTACCAAGTATTTTTTCTTGCCGATTTTTTTATCTCTTCATGATAGAAAAAATTTACTATAGTCGGCAAAGCATCAAACGGCTTAGCCCAACTATCGTCGTTATGTATGTATTTTAGTGCATTTTGAGCCGCATATAAACGAATTTCTTTATCAAGCTCTTCCCAGTAAAAACGACTTCTGAGCTGATAAATTTCTTTATATAAAGGCATAAGCTTTGGATATTTTGCTTGTATATAACTCATAATGTCCGCCTTGTAAGTTCCGCGTAAATTTAGATTTTCTAGCCATATTAGATTGCATTGCTCTTTTACTCGCTTTACTATCGCCTTTACATCAGTAATCCCAGGGAAAATCGGCGAGATAAAACAAGTCGTTCGTATCTGCTCATCGTGTAAACGCTTCATCGCTACAAGTCTTCGCTCTATACTCACGGCTCTATCCATATCATTTTTAAACTCTTCATCTAGAGTATTTATACTAAATCCGACTCTTGCATTAGCAAACGTCTTTATCAGATCCATATCTCTAAGCACCAGATCGGACTTTGTCTGGATACTGAGCTTTACATCGCTACCTTGGAGCTGTTCTAAAAGCGCTCTTGTACGTTTGTATTTCTCTTCTTGTGGGTTATACGGATCGGTCACAGAGCCTAAAAATAGCTCTTTTCCGCTGTATTTTTGAGTATCTAGCTTATCCCATAGTTTTACATCCAAAAACTCACCCCAAAGCTCTTTGTGCCCAGTAAATCTTTTCATAAAGCTAGCATAACAATACTTGCAAGCATGAGTGCAACCTACATAAGGATTGCACGAGTAATCACTAATAGGCAGATTTGATTTCGTAAATACGCTTCCCACTTTGATCTCTTTTATGATCGGTTCCAATTACTTTCCTTGTATAAAGCTTTTTTGCGCACTTTGTTGCAAAATATCCGTATCGTTCAAATGCCCCAAGATCAAAGGAGAAGTAAAATCGTGATATTTATAATTTTGGATTGCTTTCTTAGGAGATTTATTTGCGTAGCAGTATTTGCAACCGTTTAAACAGCTATCATAAGCACCGATATCTCTGCTTTCTATGCAATGACAACCCTGCCTCATACCTTTGTGTTTTAGATCTTTAAATTTAACTCCGTTTGCACTTCCTAGCATCTCTAACGTCATACAACCAGATGTTTGGATACCGTACTTAGAATAATCCCCGTTTGTACCACAAGTCTGGATATACAAGCCTTGAGCATTTGCTATGGCTCCAAGCTCACGCGCGATAGCGTCTTTATCTGCTTCACTAAGAGCTTTTAATTCAGGCATATTTACTTCTAGTCTTTTATACATCTCAACAAAACTAAAAATACAACGCTGAACATAAGGAACGATCTGCTTTGCCATATATCCAAAAGTCTTTATATGCGTATCTAGCGTATATATTTTAGTAAAAAGCACTGGATCATACCGCCATGCTATGCGATTTTTGCCCACTATCTCTGAGAGCTTTTGAAGCGTTTGAATGCTTTTATCGATAGATGGTACGCCAGGCTCTATATCTTTGCCATAAGCAGTGATAGTATAGTGAAAATACGTATTAAATTTATCCGTGATACTTCTTATATCTTTCAAAATCGGCTCATAATTTTTCGAGCAGAATACGACGCAATCTACCGTGCGCGGATCTAACTCGTACCTTGAGACTTTATTTGGAAAAAGCGGATTGCGTGAAAGTACATAGCCTTCTTCGAAACGCTTCAAAAGCCATTTAGTATAGTACTGTACACTATCTGTGCGGCCGCCCGTGTTGATGATCATTTTTGATTTTCCTTATTTTTGGTTGTTACCATTGATTATTATGGCCCTACTTGCGATATATCTCTTTTTGTTTTAAATTTGGCGATTTGTCTGATTTGTAACCAATAGCTAAAAAACAAGCCAAATCATAGTCTGCCGGAGCTCTTACTGCTTGCTTAGTATGCTTACTTTCATCTATGATCTAGATATGTTTCTCATGCTCTAAACATCTTCATATCAATGCGGATTAGTATAGTATTATTTAGAATTATTTGCAAATAGTCCAATGGCAAAGAATATCTCTTTTACCGCTTATAAACCATTTCATACGGCGCTATAAGTCATCTGAAATAAGCTCTCGTTTATGATTATTTTATTAAAGCTTAAATTTACTACATTTTACTTTAAACTAGCGATATAAAAATAAAATAAGAAATAGATCAAAAAAGTATAGAATAATTATAAAAATAGAATATATAAATTTAAAAGAGCGAGCAAAAGCTCACCGTTCCTACAAACCTATAAAATCCTATAAAAAGATATAAAACTCTATAAATAGGATTTTTGTTGTATTCCTGTTTCAACCTTGCTAGTTGCTATTTGATTTATTGCTAAATCATTTAACAGAGCTGTCAAGTCCGCAGGCGTAAATTCGGCAAGAACTTTGCCTATTTTTTGCTTTAATTGTGAAAGCAAATTAAGACTAGCATTGTAGTCTCTATCAATGCTAATTTCACATTCATCGCAAATATAAACTCTATCTTTTAGAGCTAAATTTTCTTTTATAGTTCCACAATTAGAGCATAATTTAGAACTAGGATAAAATCTATCTACTTGATAGATTTCTTTATCGTTGTAGCTAGATTTATATTCTAGTTGCCTTTTAAACTCATAAAAACTTACATCGCTTATAGATTTAGCAAGTCTATGATTACTCATCATCCCTTTTACATTTAAATCCTCTAAGCAAAAATATTTAATATTTGCTACCAAGCTAGAAGTAAGCTTGTGTAAAAAATCACTTCTTATATTTGCTATTTTACGATGTAATTTATTTAGCTTAATACTTGCTTTTAGATAATTGCTAGATTTTTTAATGCCTTGCATTGCTTCTTGCTTGGTTTTTGCGTGTTGCTTTTTACTTAGCTGTCTAGCTCTTTTTATCATTAAGCGGTTAAGCTTAGCTAATGGTTTAGGTGCTTTTATCTCTAAGCCATTAGATAAACTTAAAAACGATTTTAAGCCTACATCTATGCCAAGTGCTAAATCATTATTTTTAGCTTTATTATGAGTTTTTAGATACTCATCTTTACTAATTTGCATACTAAAAGAAGCAAAGAATTTATCACCCATTTGAGAAATTGTTACAGAATTAACTTTGCCATTAAATCTCAATTTCTCTTTCATTTTTACAAGTCCTAAATTTGGCACTTTTAAATACTTTTCATCTTTGATTATTGCTTGGTCTCCACCTATGTAATAAGAGCCGAAATTATCTTTCTTTTTCTTAAATTTTGGATAGCTTACTTTACCTTGTTTTAAATCTCTAAAAAATTTTTGAAATGCTAGATTTAGATTTAAAAAAGGCTGTTGCGTAGCATATTTACTTACTTCATACACAAAGGGGAATTGTTCTTTTTTAATGGCATTAAATTCCTTTTTTAAATCTAAATGTGTTACTTTAATGCCTTGCTTGTAGTATTCTTGCCATTTTGCAAGTCCCCAATTATAAGCAAGTCTAGCACAACCAAAGGCTTTTTTAAAATGAGTTTTAGCTTTATTATTTGGCTTTAACTCTATCTTATGAGAAATGCTAATAAGCTCATTATTATTTGCTGACATTTTCTACCACCACTTCTTGCATTTCATCTAAAAGTTTTTTATTTTTCTTTGAGCGTGAGCCATAAAGTCTAGCTGAAAATACTGTGATTATTTCCAACACATCTTTGGCTAATTCTTCTTCAAATTTTACGCTTTCTTCGCCTTTATTTATTATTATTACTTCTACTTCTTTGGCTTCACATATAGCAAATACTAGCTCAGCACCAAAGCGTAAAAGTCTGTCTTTGTGAGTTAAAACTAATCTTTTTACTTTGCCATCTAGAATTTGATTTAGCAATTTAGTTAAGCCTTTTTTATAATAATTCATACCAGAGCCTAAATCTTGTATAACTTCATAATTAAAGCCTTGTTTAGAACAATATAGCTCTAAGACTTGAACTTGCCTTATTAAATCATCTTTTTGGTCGTGGCTAGAAACACGAGCATAAGCAATAGTTTTTAAGCTATCTTTATTAAAAACTAGGTTTTTATTTATAGCTTTTAATGTTTCTAGCTTATACCTACGCTCTCCACCCTTAGTCATATCATCAGGTTTTAATAAGCCTTTTTTATCCCAATTTCTAAGAGTTTGGATAGTAACACCAAGAGCTTTACTAGCTTGACCGATTGATAATAATTTATTCATAGGACTATTTTAGCAAATTTTAAAAAATAAGTCAAGTAAAATCTATAAAATATTTATATAATTTTATAGATTTTTTTAGAATTTACTTAGCAGTTATAAGCCCTTTAAGCAGTCACGTTCTAAACTCTGATAATTTCGCATTTAGCGTTTCGGTCATTTTGCTTAGATGATCGGCTGCTTCAGCCATTTCTTCAGCACTTCTTGCATTTTCTATCGAAAGCCCGTTGATGTTTTTGATGCTCTCAGCCATAAGATCTATCTCATTTACATTTATCAAATAATTATTGACTGTTGCTTCTGTGATCTTAATGGTTTCATCCATAGTACTGCTCATACTAAAGATTTTATCTTTAACTTGATTTGAGATATCGACTAAAGCACTAACATTCTTAGCATTCTTAATCATTCTTTCACTAGAATCAGCGATAGACTGAACGATAACGTTTATGGTAGAGTTTATCTCTATCAAGCTCTTTTGAGTTCTCTCAGCTAGTTTTCTTACCTCATCGGCAACTACGGCAAATCCTCTGCCGTGTTCTCCTGCGCGAGCTGCTTCAATGGCAGCATTTAGAGCGAGTAAATTTGTCTGATCTGCTATATCGTTGATAACAGTTAGTATATCTTTAACTTGTTCTGCATCTTTAGAAAGCTGACTGATAGTCCCGGCAAGCTCGTTTTCGGTATCTGCACTATTTTGAATTTCTTTTGTAAGTCTAGCTATAGACTGATTTGATTCTTCCATATATGCATTTGCTTGTTCTAAATTTATCTTATTTTCTTTAGCGATCTCTATGCCCTCATGCATTATAGTTTTTATATCATCTGCTTTTTGCGTAGTTTGTTTGACTATAGATGATGATTCGTCGATCCTTTTTCTAGATTGTAATGACGTAGCAAAAAGCTCTCCTGCGATAGATGAATTTTCCGATGAGAGATTTTTTGCGTCTATGATCAATTTGCTAAGATTATCTGCGGCTACTTTTAACTGTCCCATAGCGCTTGATTTAGAATTTGCAATGATCTCTTGAGTCAAATCACCTAAAGCTAGACCGTTTATGACTTTTTCTAGTCCAGCTGGAGTACCTCCAAGTACGCACTCAGTGATCTTTGATCCAGCAAAAACTATAAGACCAACTAGGACAATAGTTATAATCAAAACTGCAACAAACAGAATTTGAAGAATATTTAGGTTATTTTGAGCTGTATCGACTTGAGATTTTGTTCTTTTTTCCATTAAAACAAAAAAGTCGTCTAAAGGCTTCATAATCTCTGCTTTGTATTTATGATATTGTTTGCCATTTACAAGATCCATAGCCATCTTCAAGTCTGGTTCGCCTTTTATAGTAAAATTTCCAGAATCATCCTCAAAAATTCCATCTACGGCGTTCATTGCTTTAGTCTCAAGCTCAGCTAGACTACTTGATCTAGCGCTGGATTCTTTTAGTTTTTTAAATTCCTCGTCGCTAAAACCATTTTTCTTCATCAAATCTTCTAAAGATATAAGCTCATTACTATCAGCTCTTGGTTTATCTACACCACCAGCTACAAAATCCCAATATATCCTGTAGTAATCCACAGGACGTACTCTTTTACCAGCGCGTATATCAACTACAGCCATATACTGATCTTTATATGACTTATCTCCAGTAGCCACATATGATCTAACTAGCCTAGTTAAATCATCAGAACTCTGCCTTAATTCATCGGCTAATTTATAAGATAAAAGTTGATAGCTTGCAGCTTGATTTAATGAAGAAGAAGCATTTAGTAATTTGTAGAAAATAATACCCAATGCAAACACCGAAATCACGGAAAACAAGATTAAAAATTTTTGCAAATTTTTATAAAAACTTAGCATGGCTACCCCCCCCCGGACCATTGAGAAATTTAAGATTTATTTATTAAACAATAATTTAGCTTAATTTTAAATTAAAATAAATTATATAAATATAAGGTAGGACGTCATAGATCGTTATGATTAAAATTCGTATTAAGTTTTAGACTTTTTCTTCAAGCTAGCCAAGACTCCAGAGACTATGACTAACGCAAGCGAGATGAGATAAACCCCCAATATTTCTTCGCCAAATACCAAAACCAGCAAAAATGCAGAAAGGATAGGAATCACGAAAATAAACATAGCAGCAAAAGACGCTTCTAGTCCTTGCAAAGCTTTTATCCAAAACAGATACGAAATACCGTTTAAAAACACGCCGTTTATGAGTATAAATCCCCACTCTTTCAAATTTGGAAGTTTAAATTCGCTAAAACAAAAAACACTAAAAAATGAGTACAAAACAGCACCGAAAAAATAGATACAAACTGCATTTATCGCACTAACTTTTACTTTTTTGCTAAGTACGGAAAACAGAGCGAAACTAAAAGCGCCCAAAGCGACAAACAAGATCACGTTCATTTGAGTAAAGTTCACGCTCCATATATCGCCTTTTAAAAGCACTAAAATAGTAGCACTAAAGCCAAACACCAAAGACAATATTTTATTTCGTCCCAAGCTTTCTTTTAGCAATATGACGGATAATAAAACGATAAAAATAGGCCACGTGTATTGCACCACAAGGACTTCTAAACCATTTGATCTTTGGTATCCAAAATATAAAAGAAGATAGTAAAAAAAGTCTAAAAATCCAAGAAAAAATAAAAAAACATAAGTACTAAACTTATAAGAAAATACGCTTTTAATGCTTTTGCTAAATATCAAAACGACCAAGAGTGATGCAAAAGAAACTATGCTTGAGTAAAAAAGATACTGATGATGATCCAAGCTAGTCCCAGCAAATTTAGCAAATACCGGTATAAAAGACCAAAGCAGTATGCAAAGAGCCAAGTAGATACTGCCTTGTAAGTTTATCTTCATTATTTAAAATGATTCTAAATTTAGATAAATAGCGAAAATATCACGCCAAATACGATTAGCGGGATATTGAAAAATATAAAAGTCGGTACACAAGTATCATAGATGTGGCTATGCTTACCATCGGCGTTTAGTCCCGAAGTCGGCCCTAAAGTACTATCGCTCGCAGGGCTTCCGGCGTCTCCTAAGGCAGCGGCTATACCAACTAAAAGTATAGTAGCAGGAACACTAAATCCAAGGCTCACGCAAAGCGGCACGTAAATAGCTGCTATGATAGGGATAGTCCCAAAACTAGTTCCGATACCCATAGTTACAAGAAGTCCGATAACTAGCATTATGATAGCTCCACCAAGCTTACCACCGCTTATAGAACTCGCAAAATTTATAAGCTCACTTATACCGCCAGTTTCTCTGATAACCGAACCAAATCCAGCAGCCACAAGCATAATAAAAGCGATAAACGCCATCATAGCAAGACCTTGTTCCATCACTTTATCCATCTTTTTATACTCTATACCGCCAAATATTATCATAACGATAAGTCCCAAAATAGCTCCTAAAGGAAGAGAACTGCTCCAAATTTGCACACCAAAAGCGATCACTGCACCGCCAAGCACTACCCACTCTTTTTGCCCCATACAAAGATCTTCTTTTTGTGCTACTTTTAGCTCTTTACTTTCTAAAGCACTTTGCGTATAATCTCTAGGTTTTCTATAATAAAATAGAGCCAGAACTAAACCGATGAGCATAGCTACGCCGCCTATCCACATAACGCTACTTATATCGCCTATCTCTACGTTAATGCCGTTATTTCCAAGCTCTTTTTTAAGAATAGTATGAAACAAAAGACCAAAACCGACTGAAATACTGACATACGGGGCTTGTAGTCCAAAAGTAAGTGCGCACGCCACAGCTCGTCTATCTATCCTAAGCTTATTCATCAAAGCAAGCAAGGGTGGTATCAAGATAGGTATAAAAGCTATATGAACTGGTATGAGATTTTGAGAAAAACATGCTATAAAAGCTATACTCAAAGAAAACCAAAAAACCTTTTTACTGATAAATTTACTAACGTAATGTATCAAAATAGGAGTTAAATTTGTCATACTGATAGCCGCGGCAAGCGCTCCAAGAAGTATGTAGCTAAGTGCGGTTTCTAAGTTGCCTTGCATTCCTGTTATAAGTAAATTCGTGGTCTCTACCAGACCTTTTCCAGCAAGCATTCCAGCGGCCAAAGCCGAGATAAGTATGGCTAAAAAGACGTTAAAGCGCAGTAAGCACAAAACACACATAAGTAAAACGCTAAGCACCACGGGATTTGTTAGTAACATTATCACCCTTTTTTTGTTTATATTTTATCTGCCATTTTACAAATATATAGCTTAAATTTAAGAATTATTTACTACTAAATTTGCTAAATCATCATTTTATAAACGACACTGCTGATAGTAAGAAGCCCTGTGAGCAAAACAAAACCATCAAGAACTAAATTTTTATGTTTGTGTAGTTTTTTAACACTATAAATAGCAACGATAGGCATAACAAACAAAATAGCAGCTATGATAGGACCACCTAAATTCTCTATAAAATCAAGTATGCTAGGATTTACGTAAGCCACTATGATGATGGTAACTAACATAAAAGTCGTACTGAATTTCTTGATATTATATACGTTTGGTCGCTCGTTGCCGCTCATTTTGATACCTTTACGAATTATCCCATTTAGTCCTTCATAAGCTCCGAAATAATGTCCAAAAAACGAACTAGCAATAGCCAAAAACGCGACAAGTGGTGCGCCATAAGATATGAGATTATTATCAAATTTATCGGCAAAATATGAAAGGATAGGTATATTTGCCGCTCTAGCTGCGCTAAAATCATTTACATCTAGACACAAAATACAAGAAAATACAAAAAACATAGTAAAACTTACTAACATTATAGTGGTGTTAAATAGTATCTGATTGCTCTTTGCGTGAGCATTTTGCGGATATCTTCTTTTAACGCTCATAGTAAAGGTTGAGATCGCAGGCGAATGATTAAATGCAAACACTAGCACAGGAAGCGTTAGCCAAACAGTGACCAAAAAGTCTTTTAAGCTTCCTATTTGAGACACTGACTCTAATTTCCAATGAGGAATGAGATACAAAGAAAATGCAAATAAAACAGCGCAAAGCGGATAGACTAGCATATTACAGGCTCTTGTGATAAACTCTTCTTTTAAAAACATTACCATTGTCATAAGAGCGACTAATACAGCAGAAAGCACGGCTCTTATCCACGGATACAAAGTCATAGTCGTAGGATCAAACAAGCTAGTAAGACCTAATTGATAAATGAAAAAATTTGCAAATGTATTTGTGATGCCAACTCCATAAGCCAAGCATATAGGATAGATAGCGAAAAAATACAAAATCGTAATAGCAAAGCTAACTCCCCTGCCCCAGTACTCTTCAGCTGCTTGTGTGATGTCGCGCTCACCATCGGCCGAGCCTACGAAACGACTAAGAGATCTATGCGATAACCAAACCATAGGAAATATCAAAAAAGTCATAACCACAACAGGAGGGAAGCCGCCTACTCCGGCTTTTATCGGTAAAAAAAGAATTCCCGCCCCAATAGCCGTTCCAAATAGCGACAACATCCAGCGAGTATCAAATTTAGTCCATTTCATATAAATCCTTATGAAAAAATGAGTTAAGTATAATATAAAAATTCAAAAAATCAATTTAAATTTATAAGAAATATTTAATATAAATTTACGAATTTTCACATATTGTTTTATCGCCTAGCCAAAGCTTACGTATTTTTAATTTTTTTAAATAAATTTTGGCTACAATGCAAGCAAAAATACAAAAGTAAAAGGATACAATATGCGAAGCGATATCATAAAAGACGGTTACACAAGGACTCCACACCGCTCACTTCTAAGAGCGACTGGGCTTAAAGATGACGACTTTAAAAAACCGTTTATCGGCGTGGCAAATAGCTTCATAGAGATAATCCCTGGACATTTTTTCTTAAACAAATACTCAGAGATCCTTAAAGACGAGATCCGCAAAAACGGCTGCGTACCGTTTGAGTTCAATACTATCGGTGTTGATGATGGTATCGCTATGGGGCACGAGGGTATGCTTTACTCGCTTCCAAGCCGTGAGATCATCGCAAACTCTGTTGAAACAGTGATGAACGCTCACGCACTTGACGCACTTGTTTGCATACCTAACTGCGACAAGATCGTCCCTGGAATGCTTATGGGCGCACTAAGAGTAAATGTACCGACCATATTTATAAGCGGCGGTCCTATGGCTGCTGGAGTCGGAGCTAAAGGTGAAGCTTTGGATCTAAACTCTGCTTTTGAAGCAGTCGGTGCTTATGAGACAAAGCGTATTGATGAAAAAGAGCTTAAATTTATCGAATGCAACGCCTGTCCAAGTGGCGGAAGCTGCTCAGGAATGTTTACTGCAAATTCGATGAATACGCTTTGTGAAGCTATGGGCGTAGCTTTAGAGGGAAATGGCACCGTGCTTGCACTCACTCCTGAGCGCGAAGAGCTCATCAGAAAAGCAGCGCGCAGGATCTGCGAGATTGCACTTGATGAGCGCTATAAGATCAGAAATATAATCAATGAAAAAACTATCAAAAACGCTATGGTCGTAGATATGGCAATGGGCGGAAGCTCAAATACAATTTTACATATGTTAGCTATAAGCCGTGAAGCTGGCTCACCGCTAGACATAGCTAGTCTAAATGACATAAGTCGCTCAGTACCACACATAGCTAAAATAGCTCCGAGTCTGCCTAGTGTACATATGCAAGACGTCGCTAGAGCCGGGGGACTAAGCGCAGTTATAAACGAGATAGCTAAATTTAATAGCGATTTACTAAGTTTAGACGCTCTTACCATAAGCGGCGAGAGCTTAGGAGATAGGGTAAAAAATGCTGAGATTTTAGATGAAAGCGTGATCCATACAGTAGAAAATGCTTACTCAAAAGTAGGCGGACTAGCTATTTTATTTGGAAATTTAGCAGAGCAAGGATGCGTGATAAAGGTTGCTGGTATCATCGGCGGCAGACAATTTAGCGGAAAAGCGGTCTGCTTTAACTCTCAAGATGAAGCTATAAATGGAATTTCAAGTGGGAAAGTTCAAAAAGGGGATGTCGTAGTTTTAAGATACGAAGGACCAAAAGGAGGTCCCGGAATGCAAGAAATGCTAAGTCCAACTAGCCTTATAGTGGGACGTGGGCTTGGAGCGGACGTAGCTCTCATAACAGACGGTAGATTTAGCGGAGCGACAAGGGGACTTAGCATAGGACACGTAAGCCCAGAAGCAGCCGAAGGCGGTATGATAGGGCTCTTAAAAGACGGTGACATTATAGATATCGACGTAGATAAATTTAGTATAAACGTACGTTTAAGCGACACTGAGATAGAAGCGAGACGCAAAGAGTGGAAATACGCTGGAAAACAAGTAAATAGCCGCTGTCTAAGACAGTACCAAAAACTAGTCACAAATGCAAGCAACGGCGCGATTTTAGAGGCGTGAGAGTTAAAATATAGGGATAACAGAAATTGTAGCAATTTTCTCAGTTATTATTTCAATTATATCACTGTGTTATTCTTTAAAATATAATAGACTAGACCAAAACTTTAAAGAATTAGATGCACTATTAAAAGTTCAGGGTTCAAATCAAAAATACACTGAACTTTTATTTGAAACATACTTTTTATTTAAAAATATGTTTAATCAATTTATAGATTTAAATAATGAAATTTATGAAAATATCAGATATAAAATTGATAACTACAAAACAGAAAATGTTTTAAATTTACGCCATAAATTAGATGATGTTATAGATATCTTTAAAGAAAATCAAAATGTTAAATATCAAAATATAATATACATTAGAAACAATATAGCAAATTTTATTTATAACAAAATGGCTAATGATTTTATTTTAAATAATAATAAAGAAAGTATTGAATATCGCTTAAAAAATATCTATGAGAATTTTGATTTGAGTAAGATAGATGAATTTTGCAGTTATACCGAATGTGAGCTGGAAAAGCTAACAAAATTTCATTTGAATCATAAGGATAAAATAGATGAAAGTATAGAAATTTTAAAAAGAGAATTTATAAAATTCAAATTTATGAATAAAAATATAAATAACCCACTAGAACATAAATTTAAAATGCTAATTGAAACGCTAGAAAGCATAAATGAAATACAATATCATTTTAAAATATACAATGATAAAAACTATTTTCTTACTAATATTATTGCTAATCTATTACTAATTGAAACCATAAATATAAAAATACAAGATATCATATGTCAAAATTATGAATAATTTAAATTTACCATACCATAAAAAAACTTTTGATATAATCCTCAGATTAAAATCAATAGGAAAAAAGTAATGGATAAATCAAAACAAAATCATTCGCAAGGCGATGTTTCTTCAAAGCAAACAAAGTATATTTTCGTAACGGGTGGCGTTTTATCAAGCCTTGGAAAAGGTATCGCTGCTGCTAGTATCGCTACACTCTTAAAAAATGTAGGATTGAAAGTCAGCATACTAAAAGCTGATCCGTATATAAACGTAGATCCAGGTACAATGAGTCCGCTTGAACACGGCGAAGTTTTTGTTACTGATGATGGAGCCGAAACCGACCTAGATCTAGGACATTACGAAAGATTTTTAGATGAGAGCTTAAGCCAAAAAAACAACTTCACAACAGGAAGAGTTTATAGCTCTGTCATAGAAAAAGAGCGTCGTGGCGACTACCTTGGTAAAACTATTCAAGTCATACCGCATATCGTCGGTGAGATAGTTGAGCGCATAAAAAAAGCTGGAGAGGGAAAAGATATCCTTATAGTCGAGATCGGAGGGACGGTAGGAGATATAGAAGGGCTTCCATTTTTAGAAGCTATACGCGCTCTAAGAAGTGAAGTAGGACGCAAAAACGGTATGTTTATACACTTGACTTTGGTACCTTACATAAAAGTTGCAGGTGAGTTAAAAACAAAACCTACTCAGCATAGCGTAGGCGAACTACGCCGCATAGGCATCAGTCCTGATATGATAATATGTCGTTCAGAAATTCCACTTAATCGTGAGCTAAAAGATAAAATAGCAAGCAGTTGTGGAGTTGAGCGAAACTCTGTTATAGAAAGCCCAGATCTTGGGAGCATTTATCAAGTCCCACTCAGCTTTTTAAAACAAGATATTTTAACGCCTATCGCAGAAGTTTTAGATCTTGGAGAGCTTAAACCAGATATGGAAAAATGGGATAATCTAGTAAAAAGAGTCATAGCTCCGAGCGATAGCGTAACCATAGCATTTGTCGGAAAGTACATAGACTTAAAAGAGAGCTACAAAAGCCTCACTGAAAGCATCATCCACGCTGGAGCAAATTTAGACGCTAGAGTGAATATAAAATGGTGCGATAGTGAAAAAATCGATGAAAACAACGTAGAAGAGACGCTAAAAGACGTAGATGCAGTGCTAGTCGCTGGCGGATTTGGCTCACGTGGCGTACTTGGTAAGATGCAAGCTATCAAATACGCTAGAGAAAATAAAATACCATATCTAGGCATCTGCCTTGGTATGCAACTTAGTATGATAGAATTTGCCAGAAATGTTCTAAATTTAGAAGACGCCGACTCGATCGAGTTTAAAGAAGACTGCAAAAATCCTATAATCTATCTCATAGATAGTTTCATAGACGCAAGCGGTAAAAAACAACTCCGTACGCACAAAAGCCCACTAGGTGGCACTATGCGACTTGGAAGCTACAAATGCAACATATTACCAAATTCGCTTTTGAGCAGAGTTTATAACGGAGTAAAAAGCATAAAAGAGCGCCATAGACACAGATATGAAGCTAATCCAGCTTTTAGAGAAGCTTTTGAAAAAAACGGACTTATAGTAAGCGGCGAGAGCGACGGGCTAATAGAAGCAGTCGAACTAAAAGATCATCCGTTTTTCTTAGGTGTGCAGTTTCACCCTGAATTTACGTCTCGTCTAACAAACCCAAATCCAGCAATTTTAGGTTTCATAAAAGCTGGAATTGAAAATAAAAATGTTAGATAAAAATGAAATTAGGAATCTACTTAGCCAAAGATTTGAGAGCGATCTACACAAGAAACTTTCAGAGATTCCTTTACCTTGCGAACTCAAAGATACCTATAAAGCCGCTCACCGTATAAAAACTGCCGTGCAAAACGGTGAGCTTATAGCTATAGTTGGAGATTACGATGTCGATGGCGTAGTCAGCACGGCTATAATGGCCGAGTTTTTCACCGACATCAGCGCTGATTTTATCATAAGAATCCCAAATAGATTTAAAGACGGATACGGCTTAAACGCCGATATCATAAACGAGCTAGAAAACGTAGGACTCATAATAACCGTAGATAATGGTATAAGCGCAAACGAAGCCGGAGAGCTTTGCAGCGCAAAAGGTATCGATCTCATCATCACAGATCATCATATGCCTCCGCCGATCTTGCCAAAAGCCTATGCTATCATAAATCCAAAACAACCAGAATGTACATTTCCAAATATCGAAATTTGTGGTGCACAAGTTGCTTGGTATCTAGTCGGCGCTCTAAAAGAAGTATGCAACATCAAAAACTACGATATGGGTAAATTTTTAGATCTCTTAGCTCTTGCTATCGTAGCTGATATGATGGAACTTAGGGATCTAAATCGTATATTAGTAAGACTTGGCATAGGTAAAATAAACTCAAGTAAACGCCCTTGTTTTGAAGCTATAAAATGCTTTTATGGCAAAGATAAATTTGAGTTTGATGATATAAGTTTTCTCATATCTCCGCTTATAAATTCAGCTGGAAGAATGGATGATGCGAGTATATCATTTAAATTCTTGCGTAGCAAAACATTAGAAGAAGCAAACCGCTACTTCGATATGATAGTCGATTTTAATAACTCCAGAAAAGAAGAGGAAAAAGCGCTTTTTGAGTCTTCTATAAAAGACATAGACGATAATGAAGATATCATCATCACTTGGGGCGATGAATGGCACGAGGGCGTCATAGGCATAGTCGCATCGCGTCTTGCTAAACGCTATAAAAAACCAGCTATCGTATTTAGCATCGATGGATGTAAGGCAAAAGGAAGTGCAAGAAGCGTCGGTAAATTTGATATCTTGGCGTTAATAGCCTCGCAAGAAAAGCTTTTGTGCGGTTTTGGAGGACATAAGGGCGCAGCAGGACTCGTCATAGATACAGATAAACTCGAGATCTTCAAACACGCCATAAATAACTCGTGTTTTTTACAAGATCTTTATGATTTTAGCGGAAATGATGAAGTTTTAGGCGAGATAGATCACAACTCTATTGATTATGAGCTTTTGGAAATCTTAGAATACTTCGAGCCTTATGGTCAAAAAAACCCACGTCCTCTTTTCGAGCTGAAAAACGCAAGAGTGAAAAATATCAAATTTATAGGTAAAGACGAAAATCATCTAAAAATAATCATTCAAAAAGATAACAAATCCTATGAAGCGATATTTTTCAACTACGACTACGCTCCAAAAGTCGGAGATGTCATAGATATGCTAGTTTCTATCTCAAAAAACTCATTTAGAGGACTTATCACACCGCAACTTCTTATAAAAGAAATTTACACGTAGCTTCTTTTTTGAAGCTACATATAGTTAAATTTGGCTATTAAAAAAATATATTTTATACTAATTTTATATTATAAATTTACCATTTGCTACACATTATAAAAATAAATATTGCTTATATAAAAACTTAGTAAAAAGCCTAAAAATAGAGATTTAAAGAGCAAATTTAAAGCATAAAATGCCTATTTTTCTATAAAATATAAATATTTTACAAAGCAAATTCGAAGTAAATTTTAAATGAAGTTGGTATAATAATTACTCAAAAGTAACCTCAAAGAGTTTAAACATAATAGAGCCTTAGTTATGCTTGAGCTTACCTAGATTGGTGTTATATTTTTTATTTGATGATTTAAATAGGAGAGCGTATGAATTTAATCTTAAAATTTGTAAAGCACGAGTCTTTTGGCGGTGTTTTATTGATCATATCTACAGTCTTAGCACTGATCTTCCAAAACGGTTTTTTAAGCGAATTTTATAGAGAAATACTAAGAGCTGAGTTTAGTATAGGTTTTCGTGATTTCAACCTTTCTAAGCCACTTATTTTATGGGTAAATGACGGACTTATGGCGATATTTTTCTTTGTCGTCGGACTTGAGCTTAAACGAGAAATAGCAGATGGCGAACTATCCAAACCATCTCAAATAGCACTTCCTACCATAGCCGCACTTGGTGGAGTGATCTTCCCTGCGTTTATATTTTGGTTTTTTAACCATTCAAACGAATTTGCTATTCGCGGCTGGGCGATACCTACTGCAACAGACATAGCTTTTGCTCTTGGAGTTTTGCTCTTGCTAGGCAAAAGAGTGCCATCAAGCCTAAAGATATTTTTACTAACTCTTGCTATCATAGATGACCTATGTGCCATTATCATCATCGCGTTATTTTACACAAGCACGCTTTTATTTAGTGCATTTTTAATGGCCATTATCTGTCTTTTTGCTCTTGGCGTACTGAATTATTTCAAAGTCGGCATAAAATCAATCTATATCTTGATAACGATAATTCTTTGGCTAAGCGTTTTAAAAAGCGGAGTACATGCTACTATAGCAGGAGTAGTAGCGGCGTTTTTCATACCTTTAAAAGACAAAGACGGTAGAAATTTTTTAGAAGAGTTAGAGCAAGACTGGCATGGGATCGTAAGCTACATCATACTTCCAGTTTTTGCCTTTGTCAATGCAGGAGTCGGACTTAGCGGAGTTCACATAAACCAGCTTTTAAACTCAGTTAGCCTCGGTATCTTCTTTGGATTATTTATAGGAAAACAAGTCGGAGTATTTTTATTTAGCTTTATATTTATAAAATTAGGATTTGGAAAACTACCAGAAGGCTCGACGTGGAAGCAGTTTTATGGTGTTTGCATACTAACTGGTATAGGATTTACGATGAGCTTATTTGTGGATTCTTTAGCTTACAACGACAGCGCCGCGTTTTTCCACGCCGATAAGCTTGCTATCTTATTAGCTTCATTTACTGCAGGAGTTATAGGTTTTATTTATTTATATATCTTTTCTAAAAAGATTAAAGATTAAAGAGTTAAAATGCAAAATTTAGATAGCATTCAAAATGAAATGGACTTTTTTATAAATTCATTTAAGAGTCTTTTTATAGCTAGTTTTAGCTCTCATCCAGTAGCTTCTTACGCTCCGTTTATCAAAGAAAACGATAGTTTTTATATCTGCATTTCTAGCGTGGCGGAGCATTTTGAAGCTATCAGATCAAATAGCGATAAAATTTCCATAATGTTTTTAGAAGACGAGAGCAGCGCAAGCACCGTTTTTGCTAGAAAAAGAGCGAGTTTTAGAGTAAAAGCTACTTTCTTTGAAAACGAGCCTAGGGACGAACTATTTGATAAATTTCAAGCTAAATTTAAAGATGAACCGGTTTTGGAAATTATTAAAAATATGCTTGACTTTCATATAGTAAAACTTGACGTGCTTGAGGGAAGATTTGTAAAAGGTTTTGGGAAAGCATATAGCACGGACGGATTAAAAGTCGTAAGCCACATAGCAAAATCCCATATAAAAAATATCTAAATTTAAAGTACGTTTAGCTTTAAAGTTCAAACAAATAAAATCAACGTGAAATTCTGTATTTAAGAATAAATAATGGTGCCTAGGGGGAGACTCGAACTCCCGACCTCCGGCTTATGAGACCAGCGCTCTAGCCAGCTGAGCTACCGAGGCGCACCAAAAGAAAGCGAATTATATCAAAATTAAGCTTATATTAAAATTAATATTTTTAAATCCAAATTCATCTTTTTAGGGTAAAATAATAGAAGTAAATTTTTAAAGGATATAAATATGAAAAATTTTCTTACTAGCCTAGGAACAGGGATTTTGTTTTTGATACTTTTTGTAGCTGGAGCATTTTTCAATGAGTTTTTAACAGCCGAAAAAAGCTTTAATGCGAACAAAAGTATCAATTTTTCAAGAGACATAGAGGTCTCAAAGTCTATCACACCAAATTTATTTGTATCTGAGCCAAATTTCGTAGCAACTGAAATTTTAGCAAATAAAACGTCTCTAGATACAGATGAAAAGGCACAAATTTCAAAGCTATTTTCTATGATTATAGAAAGAGCAAAAAAAGACGGGATTTGCGTAGGCGGTAGCTACTCAGTAGAGCCAAGGATCAGCTATAAAGACGGCGCGGAAAATATAGTCGGACAAAGAGTAAATGCTCATCTTACTTGCACCATCACAAAAGACAAACTTCCGCTTTACAATGAGCTTTTAAACGATATAGATTCTATCCTAAAAACTAGCCAATTCGTAGCGGTTTCTCTACCTTCACTAAGAGCCATAGTAGATTTGAGTGAGGCTCAAAAAAATGAAGAAGCATTATACGATGAGCTTTTACAAAAATCACTCGAGCTTGAAAAACACTACTCACAAACATTAGGTAAAAACTGCTCAGTCTCAAATTTAAACCTAAGCCCATCTATATCTCGCGTAGCATCGTTAAATAGTATGAAAGAAAGCACTCAAATGGACTTAGCGCTTCCTATAGTAAAAGATGAAATTCAAAAAGCAAGTGCAACCGTAGTTTATATTTGTAAATAGTATTTTAAAGGCTTTAGTCAAAGCTTGTAGTAAAAATTGCAACGACGTAAAAATCGTTGCAAGTAAAGCGTAGAAAAAAGGGCTTTAAGCTCCTAAAATCATTGTTTTAATTGTAAAAGAGTATTTAGCATTTGGTCACTTGTGGTTATGGTTTTAGAGTTTGCTTGATAACCTCTTTGAACGATGATAAGCTGAGTAAGAGAGCGAGATAGATCGACGTTACTCATCTCAAGACTGCTCGCATTTACTTTGCCACGACCTGCTGTTTGAGCTGTACCGATGACTGGATCGCCTGAGTTTGCAGTTTGTACAAATACATTTCCACCATTACTTTCTAAACCTTCATTGTTTGTAAACTTAGCAAGCGCTACTTGAGCTAGTCCAAAACTTCTACCGTTTGTAAAAGCTCCTATGATAGTTCCGCTTTCATCGACTCTTAACTCGTTTAATGTTCCGCCGGTATATCCGTCTTGTTTGATGTCATCTGTGCTACTTTTACTATCGTAGCTAGTCATACCGTTAAAGTCTGCAGTTTTACCGAAATTTAGCTCTATGCTTTGCTCAGCAGCACTACCGTTGTTTGCTGTAAAAGTTATATTTGAAGGGTTAAATCCTAGTAAGCTACCATCTGGTTTAAATCGTAAATTTCCAGTCAATACGTTTGTAGGTTCACCATCAAGGTTATTTATCTTTGCAGGCTCTGGGACTTGTATCACCATAGACCATTCAGTTCCATTTTCTGCGCTATATCCTGTTTTTGCAAAGTCTATCTTGATCTCATGTTTTGAGCCAAGACTATCAAAAATCTCTATAGTAGAGCTATGAGTCGCCATATATACTCCAGCTGAAGTTCTATTGCCATCACCGGTACTTAAACCACCTGCTAATGCTTTGAACGTGTCGGCAAATTTAGTATTTTCATTTATATTTGCTGCAGCATCACTAAATCCAGTAACAGCTAAAGTGATATTATAGTCGTTGGTGTATGTGTCTCCATTTGTTGGTGTATTCGCAACTCCATTGGCTCCAGTTGTAGCGTCCGGATTATCTGTAACAGAAGTATTACCTGTTCCAGTCAAATGACCATCATTTTCTCCAAAAGGAGCGTCACCTTCAGGGTTTTTGATGACAAACTGCCCTTTTTCGTTTATAGTTACTTCTACACCATCATTTCTATTTCTTTCTTGAATACTGCCGTTACCATGAGCATTACCAGTAGCAGGAGGAACATTGCCTCCAGGAGCAACTTTAGGAGCAGTCCAATCATTAGCGTTATTACCGACAAATTCACCGGTATAGTTTACATACTCCCTAGCATCTGTTTGCATAGCTTTTCTTAGATCTTCGGTAGTATGCACAACCCTTGCCATACTATCGTCATAAGAGTGAGTTGCGGTTCCAGCAACAGTACTATATGTATATTTATATGCAGTGATCACATTAGTTGCTAAACCAGTGATGGCATTACCATTGAGTGCAGTAATATTGATATTTTTCATGCTATCGGTAGTCCCGGACGCATTTTGGTTTACTAGTTGAATTTGATTACCGTTTATAATGCTAGCAGTTACTCCAGTTTTATCTGTTATGCTATTTATCTTAGATACTACATCATTTAAAGTAGTTACATTTGTAGCGGGTATCTCTATACCATTTATAGATATATGTAATTGCGCTGCCGCTCCGCCTGCTGCAAGACCACCTGGGGTTAAAGTAGCCTTAGCATCGGCGTAGCTTACCCACATACCTTGTCCCTCTCTTAGGTTAAATCCTTCTCCACTATCATTAAACAGTACTCCAAGATCTACGCCGCGCTCTTCAAGTTTCATCTGTTTGTTGCTATCTACATAAAATTGGTTGTCATTTACATCATTTTCATTATGTACTTCATTGTCTTCTTTTATATTATTGCCATTTAGATCTATCCAACCGTTTTTAGAGTCAAGCGAATAAACTGGGGATTTTTGCGTACCGATAGAGCTACCTGAGTTTAGGTTACCTTTCATGCTTATTTCACTTGTCGGATTTGCAGGAGTGCTAAGACCTGGCTGAATTTGGATATTTTTTATAGGACTAGTAGGATCTATGACGCCAGTTGCGTCATCTCTCATCCAGCCTTGAACTATATAGCCATTTTTATCGACGAAATTTCCTAAGCTATCACGGCTAAAATCACCATTTCTGGTATAATAATTTGTCTTACCGCCATCAGGTGAAACTACGAAAAAGCCGTCGCCTTGTATCGCAAGGTCTGTATTTTTATCTGTTGTTTGAACAGAGCCTTGTTTAAATATTTTGGTTACGGCATTGACTTGAGTACCAAGACCGATTTGCATAGAGTTTTTACCGCCGAGCTCTCCTTGAGGGGCAGTGGCGACCTTTGCTGTTTGGCTAAAAAGGTCTGCAAAACTAACTCTTGAGTATTTGAAGCCTACGGTATTTACGTTTGCTATATTGTCACCTTCGACATCCATCGCTATCTGGTGAGCTTGAAGTCCGGTAACTCCAGCCCAAAGTGATCTCATCATGTTTTATCCTTTTATCAGCTTTTTAATGGTCGTACCAATTAAAAATTAAAATTTGGAAAAATATAAGCAAAAAATATTCCAAATTTAGCTAAAAAAGAGAATTGATTAGATTTATGAATGAATTTTGAAGTAGCCAAGCGATTTAAATTCTATCAAATTTAGTTAGGTCGTAAAGCTTTATGGTTTTTTCGAGTTGTTTTACATAAATTTCGCCCATTTGAGAGTATGATTCCATAGTTTTTGCAGCGTCAAGCCCAGTGTATATGAGATCATCTTTACGAAATTTAAGTCTGATCTCACGAAACTTTGAGTATGCTGGATGCGAGTTTAAATTTAGCACATATGCATCAACAGCTGCACTTGGGCTATCAAAGATCTTTATCTTGTGTGTTTTGTTTTCATCTCTATTTAGTGGTACGAGTCCTTTGCCGCCCCAAGTCCAGTGCCCATAAAAGTTATTTGCTTCTTTAGCAAAACGGCTCTTTCCCCAGCCACTCTCGACTGCTGCTTGAGCGATAGCGAGTGAAACGGGAATGGCGTCTAGTTTGCTTATGTATTCGTTTGGATCAAAGATTTTTTGGATTTTATAAGTCTTAGCTATGCTAAGGAGTTTATCTAAATTTGATAAATCCAAATCCCTAAATGATTTTTTATATATCAAATTTAGATAATTTAGGGCAAATTCCCTACTGCGTAAAGTATTTTGGTTGGAGTCTTGAACCATTTGGCTGATGATCTTTGGAAACTCCTCTTTTTGTTCTTTTATGCTCAGTTTATAGTAGCTCTGTTCAAGTCCACCAAAAAGCTCACAGGCTACTAAAATGAGCAAAAATTTAATAAATCGTCGTATCAAAACAGTGCTTTACCATTCCTTTAAAATAGATAATATCATCATCAAATCTAAGCCAAAGATCTTCGCCGCTTTTTGGATTTACTTTTAGACCCCTACCAAATATTTTGGTATCAAATCCGGCATAAAAAGAAGCCGCCATACCTGTGCCACAGGCGTTTGTTTCATTTTCTACACCGCGCTCAAAAGTCCTAACTTTCAAGCTTTCACTCTCAAATTTAGCGAAATTTACGTTGGCGTTATATTTTTTTCTCATATTAGCACAGATTTGTAAATCAAACTTATCTAAATTTGTAACAAAGGTTACTAAATGAGGAACACCAGTATCATAAAAATGCCACTTAAAACCACCTTCTATAAAAGGCTCTTTTAGTTTTTTTGGACTAGTTAATGCGACTTCGACTAAATCCTTTTCTATGCTTGCTTTTATGACGCCAGCTCCAGTTAGAAATCTACATTCATCATCGCAAAGTCCGTTATTTTTCGCATAAAGCACAGCTGCCCTTGAACCGTTTCCGCACATCTTTGCACCGCTACCGTCACTGTTGTAAAACTCCCATTTAAAATCATTTTTATCATCGGGCAAAAGCACGATAAGACCATCTGCCCCAACTCCGCTAAAACGATCACAAAGCCTCCTAGCTAGCAAGCTTCTGTCTTTGCCTATAAATGTATGAAAAATCACGAAATCATTTCCGCTGGCATTATATTTTGAGAGTTGCATATCTTTCCTTTAGTTCTCTTATAAAATTATCCACTTCTAAATTTAAATTTTTTAAATCTTTATCGTTGTTAATGATGAAATTTGCTTTTTGCTTTTTAAGCTCGATGTCAAGCTGGCACTCTAGCCTTTGCAAAGCCTCTTTTTTGCTAAGTTTATCACGACTCATAACTCTATTTATTAGCGTATTTTTTGGCGCATAAACTAACAAAACATTGCTAAAATCGTAGCCTTGTTTTTCAAAAAAAAGCGGTATATCTACAAAATAAGGCAAACCTTTGATCTCTAAATTTAGAGCTTCTTTGTAAATTTTATCTCTTATGAGCGGATGAAGGATATCTTCTAAAAGCTTTAGTTTTGACTTATCGCCAAAAACCAAAGCTCCTAACTTTTTGCGATCGACTTTAGATCCACAAACAAACTCTTTACCAAATGTTTGCTCTATGGTTAGTACATTTTCATCAAGTATTTGATGTGAAATTTGATCCGCATCAATCACGCTAAAACCGTAAAGTTTTAGTAAATTTATGACCGTACTTTTTCCTGAGCCTATACATCCAGTTATAACATAAGCGTTAGTAAATTTGTTAGCTTTTATGAGCGATTACCTCAACTTCAAGCTTTACACCTTTTGGCAAGTCTTTTACCGCTACGGCGCTTCTTGCTGGGTAAGGCTTCTCAAAATAAGTAGCGTATATCTCATTTACAGCGCTAAAATCATTTATATCGCTTAAAAATACGGTAGTTTTAACAACGTTTTTATAGCTTAAGCCAACTTCATTTAGTAGTCCGCCGACATTTTTCAAAGCCTGATGAGCTTGAGCTTCAAGGCTTGCAGGAATCTCATTTGTAGCTGGATCTATAGGGATTTGACCTGAACAAAAAACAAGATCTCCTACTACTCTATACGCACTATATGGCCCGATCGCCGCTGGGTAATTCATCTATCTTCCTTTGGTTTAATAACTTTTATTTTAATAGATTGTAAGTTAAATTTAGATAAAATCGCTCAAATTTTTTAAAGGCAAGGTATGATAAGTTATAAAGAAGCCGGTGTCGATATAGACGCTGGAAATAGTTTTGTTGAGCAGATAAAACCATTTGTAAAATCAACTATGACTCCAAATGTTATCGGCGGTATAGGCTCATTTAGTGGAGCTTTTAGACTTCCTAGCGGATACAAAAAACCTGCTTTATTAGCCGCGACTGATGGAGTGGGAACAAAGCTTCGCCTAGCCATAGATACAAATAAACTTGATACTATAGGACAAGATCTAGTAGCGATGTGTGTAAATGATCTCATCTGCAACTTTGCAACCCCTATGTTCTTTTTGGACTATTACGCTACGGCTAAACTCGACGTACAAAGTGCAAAAAGAGTCGTAAAAGGCATAAGCGACGGCTGCAAACTTGCACGTTGCGCCCTTATAGGCGGTGAGACTGCTGAAATGCCAAGTATGTATGAGGGTAAAGACTTCGACCTAGCCGGCTTTGCAGTAGGTATAGCCGAAGAAGACGAGATAGATAGAACCAAATTTGTGGGAAATGGCGATATCTTAGTAGCATTGCCTAGTAGTGGACTTCACTCAAACGGTTACTCACTAGCCCGCGCAGTGATAGCAAAAACAGGGCTTAAATTTGATGATAAATTTGCAGATACGACTCTTATAGACGCACTTCTTGCTCCTACAAAAATATATGTCGAAACGTTTTTAAATTTAAAAGATAAGATCAGCGCGCTTGCACACATAACAGGTGGTGGCTTGGTAGAAAACTTACCGCGCGTATTTCCAGATGGTCTTGGCGCAAAGATAGAAAGAAACGCCATAAAAACGCCTGAGATCTTTAAACTAATAGCTAAAAACGTAGAACAAAGTGAAATGGATAGGACATTTAACTGCGGCGTAGGCATGGTCTTAGTCGTACCAAAACAAAATGTTGATTTAGTGCTAAGTGCGAGCGATGGTTACGTGATCGGTGAAGTCGTGAAACAAAGCGGCGTACAGCTATGCTAAACATAAAGAAGTCATACTTGTATTTATGACTAAAATGCGCTCGTTTGAAATAAATAAATGGGCGCTACACTACATTTATACAAATCAAACTTGCCTTTTCTTTTGCTATTTGATTAGAGATTTTAAACTTCAAAACTCTTAAAAGCTAGATATAAAGTTCATTTGGATTTGATCTTTTGTAACCACTCGTCCATCGTCTTTTCAAAACCAACTCCGCCGCTCTCGTAGAATTTAAGCTTTTTACTCATATAATCTTGCTCCACCCAGCCTCCAAAATCATGTGGATAGAGATAATCTTTCTTTTGTGGATCACTGTTTATGAGATATTTTGGAATTTGTAGCGGTTCATTTTGCTTGACGTAGTTTAGCGCATCGTTTATGGCTTTATAGCTTGAGTTTGACTTTGGCGAACTTGCTAGATATACCGCGCATTGGGCGAGCAAAATCCGCGCTTCTGGATAACCTATCTTACTAACTGCTAACATTGTGTTAGTTGCTAAATTTAAAGCGTTTGGATTTGCATTCCCTATATCTTCACTAGAAAATATCACTAAACGTCTGGCTATAAAAGCCGGATCTTCGCCACCGTTTATAAGCCTTGCTAGATAGTATAAACTCGCGTCTATATCGCTTCCTCTAAGGCTTTTTATCATAGCGCTTGTTAACTCATAATGAGTGTCGCTGCTACTAGCGCCTTCGACTTGACTTTGTGATCTAAGAACGACTAACGTATCTAAACTAACATTATTTTCTATAGTTAGCGCAAAATCAAGCAAATTTAAAAAACTTCGCCCATCGCCTGAACTACTGCTTATAAGATAATTTATCGCTTCATCAGATATCTCAAATTTAAGTTCGTTTTGAACTAACGCCAAAAGCTTTGTTAGATCATCTCTACTTAATGGCTTAAACTCAAATATCATCATACGTGAGCGAATTCCACTACTAACTACGAATTTTGGATTTTCTGTAGTAGCACCCATTATTATGCATTTTGCCGTTTCCATCGGTATAAGAAGTGTTTCTTGTTGAGTTTTACTAAGACGGTGAAATTCGTCTATAAAAATAAGCGGTTTATACAAACTCCCATCAAATTTAGCTATGATCTTTCGTATATCTTCACTCTTTAAATTTGCGCCATCAAGCTCGAAAAATTCATACTGCATCTCTTTAGCTATGACTTTTGCCATAGTAGTCTTTCCACATCCAGCACTACCGAAAAATAAGCTGTGAGGAATTTTACCAGCTTTTATAAATTTAGAAAAAACTTCCACTATTTCTTTTTGTCCTACTACGGAACTTAAATTTTTCGGTCGAAATTTAGCAGCTAGATCCATACTGGTCCTTTTTTGATAGCAAAATAACGCAAAGCATAATAAACGCAAATCCAACGTAATCCAAAAAAACGAAGCTAGTTCCTAACCAAACAAAGCTAAAAAATGCAGCTGCGACTGGCTCTATACAAGCTATCAAACTAGCTTTCGAAGCACCTATAATGCCAACTCCAGTCATATAAAAGCTAAACGCCATCACAGTTCCAAATAAAATCACTCCACTAACTGCAAGGTATCCTCCAAGATCCCTAACACCATCAAGCTCCCAAACGCGCATATAAAGACTAAGAACCACTCCGCCTATGATGAGTCCCCAACCAAGTATCAAAGATATAGGAAAGTTTTTATTTAAAGTTTTTGGCGCGAGGTTATAGACCACTACACATAGAGCGCTTATAAAGCAGAATAGTAAAGCCTTTTGACTGATAACGAGTTTTTCAAAACTTCCGTGAGTAGCTAGCAAAAATACTCCAAAAATAGCCAAACTAAGCGCAACTAGCTCTTTTGAGTGCGGCAATCTTTTCTCTATGATACAAACGATCGCTAGTATAAAAACAGGGGCTGTGTACTGGATAACTGTCGCAACAGCTGCATTTGATAACTCAATAGAATAAAAGTAACTATACTGAGTAAGCATAAGTCCGATTATAGCATAGACCAAAATTTGAGGTATGTTTTTTAAATTTTTAAACGGAAGAAAGATAATTTTTGGATTTTTTATGATATAAACCGAAAGCAAAATAATACCAGATATCAGCAGCCTATATGGAACTAACCAGTCCGAACTGATGCCTTTTTGTTCGAAAAGATATTGACCGCAAGCACCACTAAAACCCCACAAAATACCACCGAGAAGCGTAATGAAAACGCCAAAAAGATAGCTTCTATTTTTCATTACGCTATTATATCAGATTTTATAGTCTTTGACTGGTATCTAAAATTTATTAATGATGTCCGCAGCCACAACCACAGCTACTGCTCAAAGCCGCTATTATCGCTTCGTAATTCGGCTCAGTTGTAATCTCGCTAACTATCTCTTTATAGATCACTACGCCGTCTTTGTCTAGCACGAAAACAGCCCTAGCTAAAAGTCCAGCAAGCGGACTGTCTTTTAGTAAAAGTCCATAAGCTTTTGCAAATTTAGCACCTCTGAAATCGCTACCAACTTTTAAATTTTCTATACCTTCAGTCGCACAAAATCTTCCCATAGCAAACGGCAAGTCCATAGAGATAACATTTACACTAACTCCGTTTTTACCGGCAAGTTTCTCATTAAATTTTCTAGTTTCTGTTGCACAAACTCCAGTATCTAGTGAAGGTACGGCTATCAAAACTTGAAATTTTCCATTAGCTCCACCAACTTCAAAAGAAGAAAGATCTTTACCTACTACTTCTACCACCGGTGCTTTTTGTCCGACATTTACAGTATCTCCTTCTAAGCTTACAGGAGTTCCTTTGAAAGTTACGTTTGACATTTTTATCCTTTTTTTAAATTTTTATTATTATATCAAAATAGGATAAATCAACTCTTAATACTTAAATTTAACTTTTTAAGTAAAGCTAGCATTATGCGTTTAAATTTAAACGGCTTGTGCGTCTTTTTTAGATACGGGTATAGTACCGCTCAAGATATCGTGCAGATTTCTTTTGTCTTTTCTGAAAAAACAAAATAGAGATCCACCAAAAATAAACGTAGTAATAAAAAAGAAATATCGAAGCATATAAATGATAAATCCTGCTTTTTTACCGCTTAAATTTATTATATAAATATTTTGAGATCTATATCCTGGACTTTGAGCATTAAAAGTAAAAAATAGGCTTTGGATAGTACCAAAAACTACCCAAACACCAAATATGGCAAACTGGTTGTGTTGAAAATCGTTCTTGCCATCTAAAATAAAATACGTAGTCACGTACAAAAGCGGTACGGCTATGAGAAACATATCGACTATAAAAGCCTTTACACGGCTAATAATAAGCGCCGGTACGGCTTTTTGTTTTTGCATATTTTTCATTTAAATTTACTAAAATTCAAACTAATTGCCGCGACTTCCAGGTTTAATAGCCTTGCTTCCAGTTTTACAAAGAGGACAAGTACTAGGCTCATATATCTCAAACTCAAAATTTCCAAGAGCAAAAAGAGGCTTATCAAACGGCAATTTACAGCTAACTTTTGCTTCGTTATTTAAATTTGCAACTTTACAAAAACCGCGATTTGCAAGTGCAGCAAACCCAACAACCACACCGCCGTTTTCTTCTATGATCTTTGCACTTTCTAAAGCCGATCCGCCAGTCGTGATGATATCTTCGCAAATGATAAATCTCTCGCCTTTGCTGACATTAAAACCGCGTCTTAGACTCATGACTTTCTCAACCCTCTCAGTAAAGATAAATCTCTTTTTACCTGCACGTGCAAGCTCATAACCTGCTAAAATTCCGCCCAGTGCTGGAGAGCAAACGCTGTCAAACAAAACCCCAGCTTTTTCTATCACTCTAAAAAGCTCATCGGCTAATTTACCAGCCAAAATAGGATCCTCAAGCACCTTTGCGCTTTGGAGATAGTACTCTGAATGATTTCCACTACTTAGCAAAAAATGCCCTTTTAGATACGCCTTTGCATCACGATAAATTTCTTCTAAATTCATAATCAAACCTTTAAAAGCTCAGCCTCTTTTTCTTTAACGATCTGATCCACTTTTGCGATATAGCTATCTGTTATTTTTTGAACCTCGTCGTAACCTTTTTTTATCTCATCTTCACTTGCTAACTTGTCTTTTTCTATCTTTTTAACTTCGTCATTTGCGTCTTTTCTGATATTTCTTATGGCGACTTTCGCCTTTTCGCCCATAGATTTCGCCTCTTTTGCATTTTTTTGTCTATCTTCTGTAGTCATCGGAGGAAAAAATAACTTAACGCTTTCGCCATCATTGTTCGGATTGACGCCGATATTTGCAGCTTGTATAGAAGAAGCTATGGCTTTTAGCATACTTTTTTCCCAAGGAGTGATAGAGATAGTGCTAGCATCTGTAGTAAGGACTGTAGCAACTTGATTTAACGGTGTAGGACTGCCATAATAATCAACATAGATATGATCTACTATATTTATACTTACTTTACCGGTTCTAAGTGTGCCAAAATCACGTTTTAAAGCCTCTAATGCTTTATCGCAGTGAGCTTTTTGATCGTTATAAATTTCATTTAACATTTTTATTCCTTTACTATGAGTTGTGTTGCGGTTTTGTGTTTGTCTGTTATTATTATTCTAACTCGTCTTTTGTTTATCTTTTCAAAGATTTTTTCATCGATCATGCCGTTATTTACTTTTACTTTTCTAGTTCCAAGTCCGGTTACATATAAGTAAGTTTCGGTCGTATTTTCGTCTATTTTAGCCACTACTTTATCTAAGATATTGTTTTTTGGATATGCTAAAGGTAAGATAAAATCGGCTTTTAAAAATTTGCTTGATAACATAGCTTTTAAATTTGTTCCATTCATCGAGGGAATTCTATCTAAGTTCAAGAGATCCGCGTCTTCGTTTATGGCGCCAGAGTTTTGGTTAAATGCACCATCAAATTTATATTCTTTTGTCAATCTTTTAACATCAGCATCATACTCGCCGTATGGATAGCTAAAATATTTTGGTTTAAATCCTAGTTCATTTTCAAATACATTTATACCTTGCTCAAAGTCGTATTTAAGCTCTTCATCTCCTAAACTAGCCATATTGTGATGAGAATAACTATGATAAGCCACCGATGCACCAGGATATTTTTGTATCTCTTTTATATCTTCAAAGGTCAAAAAATCACCGTATTTTTTAGCCGAAGCTTCCACGTATATAAAAAGAGTAAAAGGATAGCCAAATTCCTTAAAGATCTCAAATCCATTTTTATAAAAGCTCTTGTATCCATCATCTATAGTAAGAGCTATCCAGTTATCAGGAACTGGTTTTTTATCTTTGACATATTCTACTAACTTATCTAAAGGAACTATCTCATAACCTTTATCTTTGAAAAATTGAAACTGTTCGCGAAGATTTTGTGATGAAATATTTGTACTTGGATATCTGCTATCATCAAATCTATGATAAATGAGCACATGCCCATCAGCAAACATCCAGTGTACGAAAGTTAGTAAAAACAGTAACGACCGCATTATTTAGCTGGTGCAACCGGTGCTGCTGGAGCCTCTGTTGTAGCTGGTGCTGGTACTATGGATTCTTTAAACTCATCAGTATTTACAACTGAATTTCTTAAGCTTTGGTTATAAGTATAGCCAAGAGCCAATGTGTTTAATATAAACAATAACCCCATAAAAAATGTAAATTTTGCTAGAAATCCCGCAGGACCTTTTGCGCCAAATAGACTTTCATTGCTTCCGCTATATGCGCCAAGACCGATCGAAGAACTTTTTTGAAGTAAAATAGCTATTGTTATGATAACGGCTAGCATAAATTGTAGAACTAATAAAACTGAACTCACAAATATCCTTTTAGTAGATTATTAACTCATGATTATAGCAGTAAATATATAAAATTTAGTTAAAAAGTGCCGCTGTTAAAAAGCGACACTTTGAAAAACTACTCGTTTTTACTAAATATGCCAAGAAGTTGAAGTAGTGAAATAAATAAATTTAGTATATCAAGATACAAAGCAACCGCCGCTAAAACAGGACTATCATATCCACCGCGAATTATCATTTGAGTATCATAAAGTATGTATGCGCTAAAAAGTATAGCTCCGATAGCCGCTACAACAGTTGCTAAAATAGCACTTTGGAAAAATAAATTTAGTAAGCTTGCAACCACTATAACTATCAAAGTTATAAATAGCATTTTGCCCATAGCCGAAAAGTCTTTTTTTGTGTTAAACGCAAAAACAGTTAAACCACCAAAAGCAACGCTAGTCATCAAAAATGCTTGAGTGATGATGTGTCCCATACCAGCGCCGATATAAGTATTTAGCACAGGACCAAGAGTAAGACCGCTTACAAACGTAAATCCAAAAAGCATTACCAAAGCCAAAGTAGGATTTTTCCTAGAAAACATAAGTCCAAAAAGTAGTGCAAACTCTACTATAAGAAGCATCCAGCTAAATGACTTAACATAATCAACACCGATATAAGCTCCCGCAGTTGCTGCTAAAAGTGATGCGGTAAGAAGTTTATAAGTCTGTTTTACGAATTCAGCTCTAGCAGTTTGAACACTGCTTGATTCTTCTACGCCAACATCTTGAGTATAATTTCTGTCATATAAACTCATTTTGTCTCCTTTTAAATTTTTGGCGAGTTTATCCAAAAATGATAAATATATAATAAATTTTGTTTTATGTTTATAAAACACAAAATTTAAAAAATAATTCACTATATAAATTTAAAAAATTTAGCAAATACTCTTGACATACACCTACTGTTATGCTTTATAATTTTTCAAAATAGCAAAGGGAAAAAATGAATCATCGCAGAAACTTCATCAAAAAAACAGCGACTTTAGGTGCTTTTATAAGCTTTGGAGGTATAAACTCACTTTTTGCAAACAAAAGGATCCATCTATGCAACAAAAAGTTTTGATCGTTTCAGGACATACAAATTTACAAGGCGATTCAGTAGCAAATAAAAATATCATAGCAAATTTAAAAGAGTTGTTGCCCTCATCTACCATAATAGATTTGGGAAGTATGGATTATAAATTTGACGTAAAAAAGAACAGCAACTACTTTTAGATCACGATATTATCGTTATGCAATTTCCACTATTTTGGTATTCGTGGCCCTCAGCTATGCAAAAATGGGTAGAGGACATCTTTACTCACGGCTTTTCTCACGGAAGCACCGGAAATAAACTAAAAGGAAAAAAGATTTTATTTTCTCTTACGACTGGAGCAAGTGAAGAAGCATATAGCAAAAACGGATTTATGAAACATGAAATAGGCGAATTTCTATACCCGATGGACGCTGTGGCAAATTTAGCTCAAATGCAAAATTTAGGTTTTGTCTGTACATATGGAGTTAGTTACTCTATGCGCTCATCTAAAAAAGATGAAATTCAAAGAAAAGCAAATGAACACGCCAAACGCGTAGTAGAAGCTCTACGATCATTTGAGCTTACTCGAAACGTCTAGCAAATTTAAATAAATTTATAAAGGAGAACGGATGCAAAGTCGCAGAAATTTTATGAAAAATGGAGCTATTATCGCAGCTGGTGGTATGGCGCTTGGTGCAGATACACTAAATGCAGCACAAAATACAGGAGCACAAATGAAAACAGATACTATACGAAATCTCACCCCAAAAGCTAAAGAAAACTTTATCGCTTTTTTAAAAACCACAGAACTGCCGGTTGGATACAGTGATCCAGAATTTATAAGCAATTATATAAATTTCGCTTTTGATGAGAGTTTAGAAAAATCAGGCATAGATCATAAAACCGCGGTTTTGATCATTATGGCTAGCTTGGTGGCTTGTGGTGGAGAAAATGAGTACGAACATATGGTAAATGCAGCTTTAAACTTAGGAGTAGATACAGTAAGCATAAAAGAGACCTTATACCACACTACTCCTTATGCAGGCATAGGAAAAACAGCGCAATTTACCAGAGCGATGAATGCGGTCTTTACTAAAAGAGGTATAGATACAAAGCAAAAATCAGAGCAAACCGTCTCTAAAGACGATCGATACGAAAAAGGCTTACAAGCACAAATTGATATATTTGGCGAGAGAATGAGAAACTACAAAGACTCATATACTCCAGACACTAGACATTTTGCCGACTTTCTAAGCGCTAATTGCTTTGGGGATTATTACACTAGAACCGGTTTGGATTTGAAATTTAGAGAACTACTTACGTTTGTGATACTAGCGAGTCTTGGTGGAGTGGAATCACAACTAAAAGCTCATATCACAGGAAATATAAGAGTAGGCAACGATAGAGCAAAACTCATATCAGTAGTCACACTTTTGGTGCCTTACATAGGCTATCCACGCTCACTAAATGCACTAAGTGCGATAAACGAAACCGCACCATATAAAGAAAAATAGGGAGATAAAATGAAAAAATTGCTATCAAGTTTAACCATCTTAACACTTTTAGGAGGAACGATTATGGCTGATGAGGCTAAAAATTTCAAACAACCTTTTGAGCTTGGAGAAATAAATCCATACAGTAAATTTTTTACCGGCACAACATATCTAAATAACTTAGACAATGGAAAAAGCGGTAGAAAAGTAAATATATCTAACGTAACTTTCGAGCCTTGCAGTCGCACAGACTGGCACTATCACACAGCAGGACAAGCTCTAGTAGTTACAGCAGGAAGCGGAATTTATAAAAGCGCTGGTAAAGTAGCTAGGATAATCGAACCAGGAGACATAGTCAAGATAGATCCAAATGAAAAACATTTTCACGCCGGCGGAGCTACTACGTGGATGGCTCATTTATCGATCATGGATGCTAAAGACAATAAAACAGTTTGGTTAGAAAAAGTAAGTGATGAAGAGTATAAGGCTGCTACTAAAGAAGCGACTAAACAGTCAAATGATTAAAGGATAGATATGAAAAAACTACTTTTAGGGCTTATGCTGATCTTTGGTGCTGCTTTTGGGGAAGATGCGCCGGTAAAAACACTCATCATCGCTTCTCATCCCTACAAAGAAACAAGCACGTTTTTTAAAGGACTTAAAGAAGCGGCGCAAACTGTCGGCAACGTGACTATTCGTGATTTGGAAGAAATTTATGGTTATGACACGCGATCTATCGACGGTGAAAAAGAGCGCCAGATCACACGCGAACATGAGCGGATCGTGTTTTTATTTCCGACTCACTGGTTTAACATCACACCTATGATGAAGGCCTATCTAAATGAAACGTGGGGAAGTGTCGGTCCAGGGCTATGGCAAGGCAAAGAAATGTTAGTAGTTTCTACGGCTGCTGGAGGAGCGTCTACATACGGTAAAAACGGACGTATAGGAATGGAATTAGCGGACGTATTTACACCTATGAAAGCAAGCGCACTACATTGTGGTATGACGTATCTACCGCCGCTTGTATTTCAAGGAGTGAGCCACTCGCAACTACCAAAATATCAAGAAGCATTTATAGAAAGGCTGAGTAAATAGCCAAAAAATCATAGATAGATGATACTTAATGGCATTTGGATTATTAAATTTATAGCCAAATACCATTTTGATATTCTATGAAAATTATCATTTATGAGATATTGGCTTGTATTATTAAAATATCACTTATATCTTGCTAAAATATTATGCTAATATAAAAACTAGCTTTAGTCTATTTCTTAAAGTTTGCTTTATCTAGCTTTCCCATTGATTTTCTTTGTAGATACCTAAAACAATTATTGTATCATCTTGAATTAAAAAAGGTATAACATAACCTTTAAAAATAAAATCCCTTATGTTGTCGTTATCGCTCGTAACTGATTTTCTAAATCTAAAAGGCATATTTGATAAATCTTTGCTTTTTACTAATAGCTCATTTTAAAAGCTCTAGTCCTTGCCTTGCTGTCTTGTGCGATAAATTTAAAAATAATGTGTAGCTCTGATTTAAAACGTTCGCTAAATTTTACCATTGTTCGCTTTCTTTGATTAGCTCTTCAGTAGAATAAAGCTTAACGGCGCCGTTTAACACTTCATCAACCCTATTTTTATAATCGGCTTTTAGCTCTGATAAGCTGTTATAACTCTTTGGCTGTGGCGCTTCATTCTTGATAATCTCTGCGTTGGGGTTGCACTTTACAAGCTCTAAAATGGCATTTATGAGTGTATCGTTGCCCTTTATTGTGATACTTTGCATTAGATGACCTTTTTTGCTTTTTATGTATAATATCGAAACAAAGTTAAAAAATGCTTTTATAGTATTTATGAGCTACTCCTAAACTATGTTAATATTTAAGTTGTTTTGCTTTAGCTTATTTTTTAGTTAGTTGTGGTATAGTTTTGGTATTAGCCGATGAAAAATGCTCTTTGCTGGTATTCATTTGCACCCCGAGCACTTGTTGCTTACGTTGAGATTTGGGTGTCTCAACCACCGGCTTATTATTCAAAATCTTTTTATCGGTTTCACTCATTTTTTATCGCTTGTTTTAGTAGCGATATACGCCATATTCGGATTTTTAAAACTATTACCGGCATAATCTTGATAGCCTATAAGCATTTTGATAGTATTGTAAATATCCCTTTTATTTTTAAACATTTTTTATATTAATTTTGTGGATATTTTGCTTTTGCTACTTTTTGCAGTAGTTCAGGGCTAAGCTCTTTATCATAAAGCTCATAGCTTATTTTCTTTATTACGCTATTTTTAGCCTCGTCGCTATCTAAGTCTTTTATTTTTGCAGTTATAATCTTCCTAAGTGTTGATTTTTGGTTTGCGTCTCCTTTTGTGCTTTTTATCAAATTTAGCATATTATGCGTGAAAGTAAAAAAATCATTATGCTTTGGGGCGTTTTTATGCTCAAACCCTTTAAAATTCCATTTGATTAAACTTGCTTTATCTAGTAATTCATTATTTAATCTCTTGCCGTTTAAAAGATTATATACTTCATTTAGAAGCTGTGGTTTTTTGATATTAGATAATGTGTCAGTATTCATAATGTTTTTATCTAGTATAGCTCTAAGCTTTTGAATTTGGCTACTACTTCCTTTTACGCTGTCTAAAATACTGTTAAATTTAGTATTAGCTTCTATACTAGCTATACCATCTATTAATTCACTATCCTTTTTTAATAAATACTCGTAAATATTATCATCACTATAACCAGCTTTTTTTAAAGCATCTATCTTATCTGATAAGGTGCTAACTTTAGCCTTATCTAGAGCAATTCCCATCTGTATTTTATCCATGCCAGATATCTTATTATTATCAAATAACGCTTCCTTTGCTTCTTGACTAAGATTGTCTACTATTTCACCATCTCTTACAAATGCAAATCTTCCACCGTTATCATAAAATTTAGTCGTTTGCTCTTCTGGTATAGATACTTTTTTATTGTCAATATAAACGCTAAAATCTTTATTTTTCTCACTACCATAAACTTTTAATGTCTTAACCTTAAAATCCCCGTCATCTGTGTATATTTCTTCTACGGTCTTCATTAGCTTAGTTAAGACGTTTGGCTCTTCTAAATTTGGCTTAGCTTCTTTTTGTTTAACGTTTTGTTGTGCTAATTGCCCCTTGCTTCCATTCTCTTTTTTGATTACTTCCGTTTTTACTACTTCATCTTGCGGTTTTATAGTAGTTTTAGTGTTTTGTGGTATAATACCGGTATTAGATAAAGTGTTAGAGTGTAGATTAGCCCCATCACTCTTAGCAATTTGGCTACTTGGTAGAAAATCTGAGCTAGGCACTTTATCTACTTTATACGCTGTAATAATCCAGTTATTATCCCCTTTATTATAAAAGCCCTTGCTAAGTCCAACCCTAAAATTATTATCCCCCTTTTTGTAAATAATAGTATTAATGCCGTTATCAGATACTATCTTGCCATTTTTTATAATCTCATTTAAGCCATTTGCCATTTTTTCTTGCGGTGTATCGCCGTAAAAACTAGCAAAGTCATTAAGGTGCTTAGCTTCTATCTTGCTAAGCCCATAACCCTTTATATCGCCATTTGCGGTTTTAGCTTCGCCCCAGACTAAGTCTATGTCGCCTAACTCTTTTCTCTCAAACGCTCCTGCGACTTGTCCTTGCCTTTCAACTAAGAGCTTTTTAATAGCATTTTTCCCGTCGTGGTAAAACTCTGCGTAATTTATGCCAAACTCTTTAATTGGGGTTATGTTATACTTAGCTTCGATATCTTTGCGATACTGAGCTAAATTTTCAGCTTCTTTTATGGTTTGGTTTGGTATAGTTTGAGTATTGGTGCGATTTTTAATAATTTCGCCCTCCACCCCATTATTTGGGCGAGTGGTCGCTGGTGCTGGCGTCCCAGCAATCGCACCATCTGTCCTACCCAAAAGTGCTTTAGCACCATTCGCCGTTGGCTCTGCGGTTTTACCGAAAGTGAGTTGTGTAGGAGTAGGCGACCCTACTGGGTAGGAATTTCTTTTTAATAATCTCTCATTTTCTTTTTTAGCATTACTTGAATATGTAGCGTGTCTTACTTGTAAATTATCGCTATTAAAATCCTTTTGAATGCCTATTTTACCTAATTTGCCATTTTCTAAAATACTGCCAATTAAAGCGATGTTTGGTTGATTGTTAGTATAAAAGAATGTAGGATTTTCTTTGACTGCTTTTATAAGCTTAAACACTTCGCTAGGCTTACTAAATAGCTCTTTGTGCTTTTCATATAAAAGCTCTAAATCTGCTATTATTTGCTTATTTGGATTAATACCAGCCAACTCTTTAAACCACTCATCTACGCTTATTTTTACACTTAAATCACTCTTTGGCTCTACTCCCTTATCACTCATTACAAATCCATCGCCTTTTATAGATTGATTAGCCAAATTTGCTTGATTTTCAGCTTCTATTTTGTTTGGTTGTGATATAGTTTGGGTATTATTCAAGATATTCTTATTAGTTTGGCTCATTTTTTTATTTTATTTCGTAAAATTAGCTTTTAAAACTCACTTTTACATCTCTAGCCCTGTCATTTTTGCAAGGGCTAGGACTGTCATTAATAAATTTAATTTAGTTCAGAATAGTTCGCAATATGTGTCCTTATTTATCTTTTTATCGGATGTGATGTAGTGTGAACTTGGGGAACTAGGTAAATGCTCAATGGTATCTTTTTATCTTTTAGTCATACCCTATAATCTTTCATTTATCTGTTTATTGGTTATGGCATATTGTAGGATTAGGCAAGTCTTGGGATAGATAAATTTATATGCATTACCAAACCCATTTCTTAAGCATAAGTTTACGCCTATGTTTTAGCTAGTATGTAATCCCATTGTTAGCGGTGTTTAGTACTAGCTTTAGTTGCTAAATTTAAACAAGCTGATTTTAAAAAATGAAATCGTCTGAAATCGATAGCTTATAGAAGTTTTATCTAATTCTTAGGTTTCTATTTTTTACAATTCTTATAGAATTAGGCAAGAGATTTTAACGAGCCATTCTTTCGGCTAGTTGATATTTTACTGGGTCAAATTTAAAGGCTTGATTTTGGTTTTGATTGATTTTTATTAGATTTTATCTTTTAACGTAGCTTGGCGTTTGTAATATGCGTCGCTGTAATTGATTGCTGGTTCTTTTGTTGCTAGGTTTAAAAATAAGCCGTAATCGTTCAAACTTTGGTAAATGTAAGCTCTAAGTGCTGTTTTCTGTTTAATTGTTCATTTTTAGCGTTTAAATGCGGTATGTTAATGGTTGCTTCGGCTCTGCAACATTCAAAATCTAAATTATTTTTAATTGTTTTGTTGTAGATACATATTTTTAAGATATTAGCTAAATTTGGCGTGTTTATATAAATTGTATTACCTTGATATTTTGTAGGTTGATAAATCTCGAAATACTCTTTTATTGCTTCGATATTGTAGGGCTTATAACTATCAAAGCATAAATCTAGGCTTGAGATGTTACCTACTAAATCTAAAAGTTCTGTGATAAGATTTTGGCTTGTGGCTTCGTGGTGGTATTGCTTTGAGCCGTAAATTATTAGCGTGGCTTTGTCTTTGTCTTTTTTGATGTGATTGAGGTAGTAAACTCGCTCGGTTGCTTTAGTAGTTAGATTTTTTAAAATATAAGCGTTAGCTAAATCTTCGCTTGATAGTCTTTGCTTTAGTTTTTGATAATTTGGGCTAAATTTAGCGACTTTGACAAACTTCAAACTATACCGTTTAACATGCCTTTTTAAGTGTCTTTATTTATTTTTAAGCTATTTAAGTAAGTTAAGCAATGCCATTTTAAGCCTTTAAATTTTGTCTTGCCATTATCTAACCTTTATTTTAATATTTTAGCCCCTTTTTTGTGGGGGGGGGGCTTGGTTATATTGATTGTCTTGCTACGCTGTCAATTTTAGTAAGGGCAAGATTTAATCTATTTAAAATAAAGTTAATGGTTAAAAACGATTTATTAGGGTCTTTTGAATATGCATCCATAAAGCCATTTTCGCTACTTTGTAGTAATTGGGCTAAATTTTGTTTTGTATCTTGAAGCATTTTAGGGCTTTTGCTTAATGCGTTCTTGCCGATTGTATAATCCACTATTTGGCTAATCTGGGCTTTTTGCGTATTAGCATTGTTTATAACTTCAACAAAATCGTAATATAAATCATACGCTAATTTTAAAAGTTGTGGATTTTCATCATTGGGGCTAATCTTATAAGCTTTTAAAAGCTCTGCGAAATCGCTTTTTATTTTTGCCTCGTCTATTGCTAAATTCATTTTTTATCCTTTGTGTTGAAATTGGTTTTATTAATTTTTATTATCTGTTATTAAGCTGTCTAAGTAGTCACTCCACCATTGCATTAATACGCCACGCTCGGCTAATCGCTCTGATTTATCATAGATAGTCTTTACAGTACTTCGCTCTCTATGGTCTAGGCAAAGCTCTATAACTTGGGGGCTTTGTTTGTGTATAGGTATGTTTTCGTTGGCTATGGTTGAAAATGTTTTTCTTAGTCCGTGAAACTTAGTAAAGTCGCCAAATCCTAACCTAATAATAGCTTTTGTTGGCGTTTCTGCGTTTAGTTGCTTATTGGCTCGGAAGTTGCTAGGAAATACAAAAGGGCTATTAATAAAATAATTAGCCTTTTTACTGTGTTCTAAAATAGCCATTGTTTGGTTTGTAAGTGGTAGTTTAAAGATTTGTTTTAATTTTACTGTTTGGGCTGGAAATGTGATAATATTTTTATCAAAGTCAATAAAATCCCATTTTAACGCCGTAAGCATTCCCACTCTTAAAGCTGTATGAATACCAAATAATAACGCTTGTTTTGTAACAAAATCGCCCTTATATCTAACAAAAGCTTCATAAAGTTCTGTAAGCTTTTTGGGGTCTATAATGGCTTTGTATTCGCATTTAACGTGACTTTTAAAGCTGTTTGGTATCTGATGTCATTAGCTGAGTTTTTATCAATGTAGGCTCTATTTAGTGCGAAATTTAAAATGCTTCTAATAACTCTAAAAAGGCGTTCGCTTCTATCGTGTGATAAATTATTATCCATTTCATACTGTTGGCGTTTATCGATAGTGCTTATTATTACGCTTCTATCAATTGTCTTAATATCTGTGCTAGGGTTTAGGAAATCAAATATCATCTTTATAAGCTTTTTGTGGTCGCTTACTGTCTTTGGGCTTAATCTATTATCATTTAGCTCTTTGCTTAACCAGCCATTGGCTACACTCTCAAGTGTTATTATTTGGCTTTGTGCGTGGGCGTTAGATAGATATATTGATTAGGTCGTGTCCCCTTTGTCTTAGTGTGGTGTATTCATAAGCCTTATTTCTTGCTTCGTGTAAGCTTATGGCTGGATAATGACCGGTAGTTATTCGTTTTTCTTTTTTATCGTTACCATAATAGCGATAAATAAATATTTTTGATACATTGCTAATTTTTATATAAAGACACTTAGTAGCACTATCGCCGACTAAAATAACTTTATTTTTTCTGTAGTGAGCTTTAAAGCTTTGATTTGTGGGTCTGTGTTGAATGTCGCTATTACCATTTTCCTCTGTTAAAATTGTGATTGTTGAAAAATCACAATAATAAACACAAAATCACTGTAATTTTTAGTAATTGAATGATAACGAATGAAAGCTTAATTTTTGTTAGATGATGATTTTAAGGTGTTTTGGAAGTATTTTGAAAATGATTGAAATTGGGTTTTGGTGGGTTAAGCTCACTCATTTAAAAGTCTTTAAATGTCTATTATATCGGCTTTTAAATGAATAACAATCCACACACTACATTATCCCAACTACACGATTAAGCTTTTGCTTTTGCTTAAAAAGACAAAATTGTAGCAAAAAGTGGTTTAAATGCCGATGAAATCGGAGTTTTTTAAGTTTTTTAGTTTTTTATTAGTTTTTTAATTTGGGTTAAAAAACTAAAAAACATCGTGGCATCGGTGTTTGAAGGCATTTTTTTGTTCAGTTTTTTAAGTTTTTTGACCCCTTAGTAGATAAGCAAACTTTAAGAATTCAAAAAAATGCTTATAAATGCCGATTTTATCGTTATTTGCTCGTATTTTTGCAAATTTTTTAAGGTTTGGAGCGTTTTTTACGTTTCCTTAAATTGTTACGCTATTTTTTAAACTCGCTTAAAATATAATAAAAGCATAAATAAGAAAAATACAATCTATTTAATTTATAATAAATACAAAAATAACAAAAAAGCTAAAAAAACAATAACATATAAATAATTTTTAAGCATTTATTAAGCTAAAAATTATTTATTTTTTAACATTGATTTTATTGCTAGGCTGTTTTCATCTGCTTTAAACATTGCATCCATTGCCCTTTTATACGCAAAAATTACTGCATAACAGCAAAGATTAATCTCATCTAAGCCAACATAGCATTTATAGACGCTTTCTAAGCGTTAAAACTAATTTTTAAAAGGATTAAATTATGTATATAACCGAAATTGAAAGTGGCGACTTTTTGACGCCTACACAGCTTAAAAGGCTACTTGGGCTTAGTATCCCTACACAAGCCAAGATGAGAGCTAGGCAAGGATGCTTTGCTAATGTGGCTCATCCACTGCCGTTTATCAAACTTGGGGCTAGGGTGCTTTATAGAAAAAATGCCATTGATGAGTGGATCAAGGCTAATGAAAATAGCGGTAAAAAAAAGGGGGGGGGATGAAAAATGCGAGAATTAAAAGGGGCGAATGCCCCACGAAGAAAATTTGATGATATTTTATCGTATTTGTCTGAAAATAAACTAACAAAGGAAAAATTAGAAATGGTAAAAAGTGAGTGGTTGGTAGAGAATTTTATCTACAAAGGTTCTCTTGTGATGATCTATGCTAGTGCAGGTAGCGGCAAGAGTTGGTTTGCACTTGCGTTGGCTAAATATATTTTAGAGCAAGAGCTGTTGCGTACAGGTGAAGAGTTTGCTAAAAATGGCATATTTAACAGCAAATGTGAAGTGTATTATCTAAATGCTGATAATAGCGAGAGAACGCTGAAAAATAGAAATATTGAAGTGCTTACGAAGTATGATAATTTTAGCCTAACACCGATAAAAGGCGAAAATAAAGAAGAAGTCATTAATAAATTAGCAAAAAGTAATTTGACTAATAAAATCATCATCTTTGATAGTATCCGCAACTTTATGGGCGATATAAATTTTAACGATGATAGTGCCGTTACTCGCTTTATGGATAAGTTGCAACAAATGAGAGATAACGGTGGGACGATTATATTTTTGCACCATCAGCCAAAGCAAACGGATGGCGAAAATAACAAGCTATACAAGGGTGCGACTGCTTTTGCTGATAGTGTAGATGAGGCATATTTTCTTAACAAGGTTGAGTTTGATGATGAGTCTAAGTTTCTTTCGTTTTGCCTTGAACCGCAAAAACGCCGCGATGAGACAAAAACACTTTCGTGCCGTGTAGATACAGACTTTTTAAACTTACTCATAATGGATGAGACAAAAACTTTACAGCTTTCGCTAAACGAAAAAGAAAAAATTACGATTGATTTGGTCTGCGAAATTTTAGATACTAGCGGGGTAATCAATCAAGGCACTCTTGCAAAAAAATTAGACTCACTTGCAAAAGATAGAGCGGTTGAAGTTTTGGGACTGAATTCTTTGTGGCGATTGCTAAATAAATTTGAAAATATTTATTTTAAAATTGACAAAGCCAAAGCAAAAAATCAAAAATTCTTTTCACGGATTTAAATCCGTTTTTTCTCCCATTTTTAAAAAGAAAAATTGAAAACTTTTTCAACTTTTCTTACTACTTTTAGTTTTTTAAATTTTTGATAGCCTGATTTATTTTTTGATAGTTTGTTTTATTTTTAAAAAATGGTAATTTTTTAAAATCGCCCTTAAATGCCGTAAAATCGGCGTTTATGGCTAAAAGTGATATATATAAGGGGTTATCCTGCCCCTACACTTTTTATTTTTTCTATGCTAACATCTTTTTATCTTTTTACAAATATTTTTTTAAAGTTGCAAGGATTTTTTTTGACTAGTGCTGAGTATGATGAGATTTTAGAAACATTGCGAGTTGTAAGAGCTAGACGCACTCATTCACAAAAATCACACCATCAGCATGTTTCTTTTGGTGGAATGACTTTTGCAAAAAATAAATTTTCTAAACAAGCAGTTGTGAAAATGATTTCAAATTTACCAAAGGATAGGATAAAAAATTGTATTGATTATACTCTAAAAAATTCACTTGATGGCTACGCCATTAATGATAAAGGGGAGAAAGTTTCAAGCGATGATATTATTAAAGAGTGGAGCAAGGACTTTGGATCGCATCCAAATTCAAAGGACGCTTGGCATTTAATATTTTCAATTAAAGAGCCGTGCAGTGATGAGAGAGCTTTGAAAAAATTACAATCTAGCGTGATGGAAGTTATGAATAAAAATTTCTTTGGTCATAAATATTCTATGGTGCTTCACACTCATCAAAATAATCCGCACATCCATGTCGTGCTAAACAAACGCAACATTTTTTCTGATAAAAAAATTCATTTTGATAGCCGTGATGAGATCAAAGATTTCTTTGATGATGTTCGCACGAACTTTGCTTATGCTTTGGATCAGCGTGGACTAAATTATACAAATACTAGCTCACTCTCTAAGGATTTGAAGCAAGAATGGAATAAAATCAAAAAGAGCGTTAAGCTTGAAACAGATGATTATTTTGCTAAAGATTTTATCAATGACTATTACATGAAATTGCAAGAGCGTAATAAAGAAAATCACAAGGCTACGGCTTCTCGCATTGATGTCTTGCTTGAAGAAACTGTTGTATTGAAAAACGAACACGAAAGACTTTTTCAATTGCTAATAAATTTGAAAAAGAAAAAAAATAAACGCTGGTATAAGGTTTCAAAAGAATACAAAGAGCAAGGCAATTTTTATGTAAAAAAATTAAACGAGATAAAAGGCGAGGTTGAAAAACTTAGAAAAATAGAGTATCGAGCTCAAAAAATTGCAGAATTTCATAAAGCTAATTATCAAGATAAAGTCGGCGGTGTCGTTAGGCTTGAAAATTTTGTTTATAACTACAATCAAATGAGAAAGGCTGGATTTAAAACTTCTAAGAGCGATTTTGAAAATTTCAAAAGAGCTAAACGAGCCATTGCAATTCATCGTAAAAAAGAGAGCGAACTAGCTATAAAATACTTTGATGATAGTTTGATTGTTTCTCGTATGCTAGGTGCTAGTGATAGCATTTTCAAACTAGATAAAAAATTAAAAAATTTGGATCAAGCTCTGCACTCTTTGCATAATTCTAGCGTGGGCGATGAGTTGATAAATTTGTATGATAAACGACTAAAAGCAAATAAAGAATTTATCACTGATGTTGTTACTAAACGCTTTGAGCGTGTGTCGCAAAGGCTTTTAAAAGCTGAAAAAATAAGCAAGGATGACTTTCTTTTCAAAGAGTATTTCAAAGGCGTGGAAGTGCTTGGTGTTCGTGCAGATGAGCGTTTGCTCAAAATTAAAAATGAAAAAAGACTATATAAAGACGTTTTAGCCGAGCGTGGCATAAAAATTGCAAAGCCAAACGCTCACAGCTTCTCTCATAAAAATCACGATCTAAGCAGTGAGCGTGGTTTGTGACTAATAATTTTTAAATAAATCTTGATGTCTGCCGATGCGATACAATGTGAGAGTGTTTTCATCTCTTTGATAAACTGTTTCTAAATGAGCTATTTTATAAACATCATCAGCATTGTATAAATAATAACCATTTGGCTGTTTTATTGTGCGAATTTTGCCATTTTTGACATACTTCCATAAAGTTACACGAGAGATTTTTAGTAGTTTTAGAACTTCGTTTGATTTCATTTAGTTAAATCCGAAATCTCTGACAAATTTGGTTTCCAAAGATTTTGTTTATAAATACCTAAAATATAAATATCATTAGAAATTAAAAAAGGCACAACATAACCTTTAAAAATTAAGTCTCTGATATTTGCATTATTCATTTGTGGGTCTTGTCTATGAGCGTATGGGAAAATCACAATATCATCAATTTTAGATGAAATTTCAGCTTGAAAATTCAGTGCGTTTTGTGGGCTGTGTTTTGCTATGTAAGTTAATAAATCATAAAATTGATTTTGAAAATTTTGAGTATAGATTATTTTCATTATAATGCACCAAGATCTGCTAGTTTTTGTTTTGTCATAGCCTTAAATTCATCAGAGCTATAAAATTTTTCAGTGCCGTTTTGCACTCTATTAACCACTTCTTTTAAATTTTTAATATCATCTTTATTTATATTAAATTCTAAATTTGAAACCTTAATTTCAGCACTTGGATCAATTTCAAAAATAAAGCTTTGCAATTTTTCAAAATTTGAAGCTTCTAATGTCATATTTATATTTACAGCATTCATTTTTTTGTCCTTAATTAAAAATACTTTCATAATTATATATTATATACTTTAAATGTGCTTAAATTGAAAAGCGTAGAATAATTATTGGCTTCTGCTTTAAACATCATTAGTTCATCATTTGTAAAACGCTTTTGCTGTTCGCAAAAGCTAAAAAAAGGGAGAGAAATTTATTTGATTTTTTTAGATGCAAAATCTTTTAAGATGATTTTGTGGCTTGTCTTTGCGATTTTTTTAGGCTAGTTTGGTATTAAATTTTATTTTTCGTGGCTTGTAGGGCTTTTAAAATGCATTTGTGTGGATTTTTTAAAAATGAGTTGCTATATTTTTTATTTTTTAACATTGATTTTATTGCTAGGCTGTTTTCATCTGCTTTAAACATTGCATCCATTGCCCTTTTATATGCATCAAATGTCTTAAATCTGCCTGCTGACTTGCTATTTAGAATAATATCTATTGTTTCGTCTGTTGGGATTAACTCTTTTTCGTTCATAAATTTGCCTTTGGATTGTGTTTTCTTTCCTTTTTTTTGGGTTTTTTTGTTATTTTTACCAAAAAATAACACTATTTCCCCATTCTTTATACTTTCATAAGTTGGGCTATTTGTTTGATAATAAAATACAAGTAATTATAGCGTATTAAATATAAATATTATATTAAAAATTAAAATATTTATACAAATTTACAAAGATTATTTAAATAATCTGCGTACCACTGCATGAGCGTTCGCTTTTGCTCTATTGTGGCTGTTTGGCGTTCGTACGCGTATTTTACGCTGTTTAATTCTTTATGTGCTAGTACGTTTTCTATGGTTTTTTCGCTTATGCCAAGCATGCCAAGTTTTGCCAAATTTAGCGAACAAATCGTTTTAAAAGTGGCTCTAAAACCATGAGCCGATGCTTTGTCTAGATATTTATTTTTTCCACCTAGATTGCGTATGGCTTTGCCTATGGTGTCTCTATGTAGATGTCCTTGGTTATTAAATGCAGGAAAGACAAACTCGCTTTCAATAGGGCTATAATTTTTCTGTTCTTTTAGTATCTTTATTGTTTCTTTGGATAGTAAAATTTGATGAGCGTATCGCATTTTCATCTGCTTAGCAGGTATCGTCCATGTGCCATGTTTAAAGTCTATATGCTCCCACCTTGCTTCTGCTGTGTTGCCTGGGCGATTTACACATAGGATTTGCAGTATTACGGCTCTTTTTGTTTGTAAGTCCATTGTGCTGTCGTTTCGTAGATCTGTCAAAAACTCTTTTAAATCGCTTTCATCGCTCAGTGCAGAGTATCTTGTGTCTGTGCCATTTTTTAGGCTAAAACTGCTTGAAGTGGGGAACTTTTCGTGTAGTGCTTTGCAAGGATTGTAGTCTATATAGCGGTCATTTATGGCACTTTCAAAGAGTTGGTTTAGGTGATTTATAATGCGGTGTATGGTTTCTAAGCGTGAGCTTTTGGGATTGTGTGGATTAAATAATGGCTCTAAAACTTCTAAAAGGTCGCTAAATTTAATATTTGCAATGTCGATGTCTTTAAATTTTGGCAAGATGTAGGCATTCATTTGGTCTATGATTTTTTTAGTGTAGCTTTGGCTTAGAGTGGCTTTTTTTCGCCTTATGTAGTTATCAAATAACGCACCTATGGTGTATTTGTTTGATTTTAATTCAGCTCCGCTTTTTAGCCGTTTTGTGATTTTTAGTGCATCTTCTCTTGCTTGTTCTACACCGTATCTGCCTTGCTCAAACTCGGCTAGTTTGCGTGTCTTTCTGCTGTGCAAGATGAAAAATGTCTTAACGCCACTTGGATTGATCCAAATGTAAAGCTCTTTTGGATTGCCCACAGCCTTGCGGTATTGCCTTTCTTTTGGCTCTAACTCTCTTATATCTTTGTCGTATAGTATGGTCTTTGCGATATTTGCCATTTGTCCCCCTTTTTTAGTTAAAACTACATTATTAAAATCAAACTACACTATTATACTACAATAATTCTAAAAATTATGAGAGAGTTTTAAAAATATACAAAGAGTTTAAAAGTGCTTTAAAGTAGTGTTTTTTATGGATTTATAGAGTTTCTTAAACTTTAAAAAAGGGGAGAAAATTTATAAAATGGTGGAGTTAAGCGGGATCGAACCGCCGACCTCTTGAATGCCATTCAAGCGCTCTCCCAGCTGAGCTATAACCCCAAAAAGTATTCAGAATTTAAAATGCGTTTGAAATATTACCAACTTTTTACTTAGATTTTTTTGAAATCACCCAAAAAATTAATAATTTCAAATAAATTTTTAAGGTTTCTTTTGATATCATTTCAATTCTTAAAAAATTTGCGGGAATAGCTCAGGGGTAGAGCACAACCTTGCCAAGGTTGGGGTCGCGAGTTCGAATCTCGTTTCCCGCTCCATTTTTTATCTGCCCAGGTGGTGGAATGGTAGACACAAGGGACTTAAAATCCCTCGGATATTTTTTCCGTGCCGGTTCAAGTCCGGCTCTGGGCACCACCAAAATTTAGCATTTGTTTGCACGGCGACATGGCCAAGTGGTAAGGCAGAAGCCTGCAAAGCTTTTACCCCCAGTTCGAATCTGGGTGTCGCCTCCAAAACATTTAGGAGTTTTTATGCGTTACTTTATTATGGCGCTTATGATAACTGCATTTTTTGGTTGTTCTAGTACTTGGCACGGCATAAAAGAAGATTCAAATAATGCCTACCAATGGTCAAAAGAAAAGATACACAAAGCTACAGAATAGCTTAAATTTACTTCACTCGGGAGATGGCTGAGTGGTCGAAAGCGGCGGTCTTGAAAACCGTTGAGGTGAAAGCCTCCAGGGGTTCGAATCCCTTTCTCCCGGCCACTTATTTTAGATACGCTTTCCACTTCATACAAACAATCAAATTTATACATAAATTTAGAAATATTTTATGACAAAAAAAATAAAAAATATCATTTTATTTTTATACTTTCTAGCGATCTATGCTTTAACCAAGCTTTGAAAAAGGTTTAGATACCATAAACACAAAAGCCACTTATGAGCAAGGTACAACCATAAGACGTATCTATAGCCGTTTTAAATTTTTAAACCACAGATCAATTATAAATTTAAAAACTAGCATTATAATGTTGTTAATTTTTAAACAAGGATAACTATGAAAAATGTATTATTGATAAATGGCGCAAAAATATTTGGAAACTCAAAAGGCGTGTTAAATGCAACTTTACAAAACGAAGCAAAAACTACTTTACTAAATTTAGGCATAAACGTGCAAGAAACCAAAATCGATGACGGTTATGATGTAAAAACAGAACTACAAAAGATAGCAAATGCTGACGCGATCATCTGGCAAATGCCCGGCTGGTGGATGGGTGAGCCTTGGATAGTTAAAAAATACATAGATGAAGTTTTCACCGCTGGTTATGGAGTTTTATACAATAATGACGGTAGAAGTAGAAAAGATGAATCAGCCAAATACGGCTCAGGCGGTCTAGCTACTAGCAAAAGATATATGTTTAGTCTTACTTGGAACGCTCCTCTTGAAGCATTTACCAATAAAGAGCATTTTTTCGGCGGTGTAGGCGTTGATGGCGTGTATCTGCACCTTCACAAAGCGCATGAGTTTTTAGGGATGAAAGCTCTACCTACATTCATCTGCAACGACGTCGTTAAAGATCCGCAAGTCCAGCTGTATTTACAAAACTATCGCAAACATTTAGAAAAAATATTCGGCTGAATTTAGCCGAATAAAGGCTTATAGCTCTTGTTATAAGCCTAAATTTACACAACTCAAATACCCAAGCTCTCCAGCCATTTTTTTATGTTAGCACTATTTGTACTTGAGCTTAGCACTTTTGCGTCTTTGAAATTTGCATTGCAAGATTTTTTCAAAATTTCCACGCTCTGCCCTAAACCGCTTCCACCAGAAGTAGCAAAAACCACTATATTTTTACCGCTCCACTCAAAGCTCTCTAAAAATGTCTGTATGATGCGCGGCGCCTCGTACCACCATATCGGAAATCCTATGAAAACGCTATCATAACCGTCTAAATTCGGTTTTAAATTTGATATAGACGGACGAGAATCAGGCTTTCTCATCTCCACGCTTGAGCGACTGTTTGAGTCATGCCAGTCAAGATCCAAAGAAGTGTATTTTTGAGTAGGCGTTATCTCGTAGATATCGCCACCACTTACTTCTGCTATGGTTTTTGCAAGACGCATAGTTTGTCCGCTTGCTGAAAAATAAGCTACTAATATTTTGTTCATTTCTTTCTCCTATCTAGTGCTAAATGCACTTCCTGCTGAGTTTTCAAAGTCTGCCTCGCTTCCTGCGTAATGCTCCGTATTTTTCATATCTTCTTCTAACCAAGCTATTTTATTTCTAGCAGAACTAAACGCTGCTGCACCTAAAAATAGACTAAATGGCGGCTCTTGCATTCTTGAGATGTTATACAAAATCTCTGCAAATTTAGCTGGATTGCCAGCTTGTTTGCCGCTATAGTTTTTCGCGTGTGCTTCAAAAGCTTCTCTTTTTGCGTCATAATCGCCGATCTTATCTCTGCTTAACTCCATGCTAGTACCTAAAAACTGTGTTCTAAAGCCTGCTGGCATTATATTTACGCTGTGAATCCCAAAGTCTTTAAGATCTAGCAAAAGCCCCTCACTAAATGCACTCAAAGCAAATTTACTCATGCAATATGGCGTAGAATTATTTGTAACTCTAAATCCACCTATCGAGCTAAGATTAAATATCCTAGCTGTCACGTTTTGTGCATTTCCACCCTCGCTAATGGCTTGTGGACGCATTAGCTTCAAGGCGTGTTTTGCTACAAGAAACGGTGCGAAAACATTTACTTCAAACTGCGCCCTAAGATCTTCTTCACTTGTCTCTTCGACAAAGCCAAGAAGCCCATATCCAGCGTTATTTACTACATTATCAAGTCTACCGAATTTAGACTTTATAGCAGCGATATTTGCTTCTATATTTTCACTCATTTTCTCACCAAATTTAAGCTCTAAAGGCAAGAAATTCTCGCTCTCTTTTCCTAGTTTGTCTATGATATTTTTTAAATTTCTGCTAGTTCCTGCGACTTTGTCTCCTTTGCTTAAGAGATATTTTGCCAAAGCAAGTCCTAGCCCGCCGCTTGCTGCAGTTATATACCAAACTTGAGTATTCATTTTATTTTCCTTACTTTTATCATATGTTTTTGCATTTAAATTTGATCCTAAAGCTACCACACCAGCCGCCAAAGTTGCACCTTTTAAGAACGCTCTTCTTTTCATATTTCTCTCCTTGATTTACTCCAAATTTCCTTGATAATTTTTGATATTTTCAAGGGTAAAAACGATATCTTCGCGATGAAGCGAATCTTGATGGCAGTCTAAACATCTCTTAGTATCGCTTAAATTTGGAGATTTATCTGCATTAAATGCATAAAATTTCCACTTTTTATTATTTTTTGCATTGCGATATAACGCCTTACTTCGCCTTTTTTAGCACCTTGAGTATATAACTCTTCAAGCATTATTATCGTTTGATCAGGTAAGTTTTGACCATTTTTTACGGCTTTTATCGCTTCTTTTTGGATATACATTCGCTCCAAAACATCTCCTCTTTCAAAGTCGTTATAATGCACCCACAACCTAAAATCATCAGGAAATTGACCAAATGCTAAAACACCAAAAAATACGCTCAAAATAGTAAATTTTTTAGATAAATTTACGAATTTCATATATTTTCCTTTGTAAACTCCTCTTTTTCATATCTCTTACCAAGATAAACTCCAAGACTTCCCCAGATAAACGATATCAAAGCGCCGACAAATAAAACAGCAGTTATACTGATCTTTGCTATAGCTCCCTCAAGCGCAGCGCTCATAGAATCCCCAGCTCTATATACCACCGTATCAAGGAAATTTTTGACTTTATACTTGCTCTCGCTATCAAGTGGCACGAAAAGCATTTCCCTACCCGGTTTTACAAGTGCATACTCGCCTACGCGTCTTATACTCATCACAAGCACCAAAACCCCAAAAACAGGATAAAATGCAAGCAAAATAAATCCCAAAGCAACCACAAAACCAAGCGCACCTAAAAGCCATTTGATACCAAAAAACTGAACTATTTTTGAAGTTATGAAAATTTGTATCGCAAAACTTGAAAGTTGAACTATAAAATCGATATTTGCAAACGCCGCCGCCCTTGCTTCCCTGCTCTCAAACATGCCAGAGATTATCCTTGCTTGTTCCATATACAAAAACGTTGAAACGCTAGTAAGTAGCAGTATGAATCCTAGCAGAGCCAGTAGATAACGCGACTTTATGATCAAGAAAAATCCCACAAATGGATTTTTAGAACCGATAGGTTTGTCAAATCTATCTTTTATACTCACAAAACCGCTTTGTAAATTTAGCGTTTCTAAACCAAAAGCTTCTTTGATAAGTAAATTTTTTAGCACTATAGAAACACCAAGGCAGATTATAGAGATAAAGATAAAGCTAGGAACATCTATAAATTTACTCAAAACCGATACAAAAAAAGCTCCAAAAATCCCGCCTAAACTAGCTCCAGCCGAGATAATACCAAATAATCTAGCGCTTCTTTCTTTACTAAAAACATCAGCTAGTAAACTCCAAGCGGTGCTGATCACAAAAATGTTAAAAACGCTCACCCAGATATAAAAGCTTCTAGCAACGATCAAGTAAGCTTCACTGCCCTGAGAAATTTGATGTAAAATGGCGAAAAAGCCTATCAAATTTAGCGCAAAAAAACCGTAAATAAAGTCTGTATAAAGCTTACGTTTTATCATTCCACTTAAAATCATAGCCAAAATAGACCCTACTATCGTAGTTATAAAAGTTCCCAAAAACAGCCATTTTAGCTCACCAGTTCCGCCACTTATACCCAAAGCTTCTCTAATAGGTCTTAGCAAAGAGTAGCTAGCAAACAAGCTAAAGATAAAAAGCACGGCTATAAGTAAGAACTTACCCTCGCCTTTTTTTAGACTTAGAATTTGATTTAAGCTCATCTAAAAAGCCCGTTTAAAAATTTGACTTTCTCGGGATCGCGGTGATCTAAAAACAGACTTTTTCCGCTATCTAACCCAGCTATTAAACTCATATCGCTTTCATCTAAGCTAAAATCAAATACGCTGATATTTTCTATCATCCTTTCTTTGCGGACTGTTTTTGGGATGACGACTACACCCCTTTGTATTAGCCATCTTAGTATCACTTGAGCATTTGTTTTACCATACTTTTTACCTATACTCGCTATAGTCTGGTTACTAAACATTCCACTTTTTCCCTCTCCAAAAGGCGCCCATGACTCCATCGCTACACCAAATTCGCTCATAACGTTTTTAGCATATTCTTGTGAGAGCATAGGATTGCACTCGATTTGATTGATAGCTGGTTTTATCTCGTTATTTAGACAAAAATCCACAAGTCTATCTGGGTAAAAGTTGCTCACGCCTATGGCTCTTATCTTACCATCTTTATATAGTTTACTCATCGCTCTCCAAGCTCCATAAACATCACCAAAAGGCTGGTGTATAAGATACAAGTCTAGATAATCAAGACCCAGTTTTTTAAGCGAAACATCAAAAGCTTTTAAAGCTCTATCTTCATTTGCATCACTTATCCAAAGCTTTGTCGTGATGAAAAGCTCTTCTCTTTTGATGCCGCTTGATTTTATCGCCGCACCAACTGCTTCTTCGTTGAAATACGCCTGAGCTGTATCGATAGATCTATAACCTACGCTAAATGCGTCTTCTACGCATCTTTGACACTCTTTAAGCTCATTTATCTGATACACACCATAACCTAAAATAGGCATCAAAACATCGTTATTTAATCTAACTGTTTGCATAATATCTCCTTGATTTTGTGAAAAAGCATTTGCGGAGTCAAGCTCAAAACGCCCAGCAAACCGCTCGCTTCTTTTATAAATTCACGTCTTGTTTTCATACTCAAGCGATTCCTAATCCCATATCGTAGGCGTTCTTAAGAGCTTTTGAGTTTCTGATATCGCCTATGTTTGTCACACCACCAGCAAAAACTTTACCTTTAAATTTAGCATTTTCAAAACAGCTTATCCAGCCATCAAGACCGTTTTTAGCTCCGTCTATCACCCACTCTTCATCTTCTGCAGCAGCCCCTAAAAGATAAGTATCTTTAAATTTATAATCCGTACCATAAAGAGGATTTGAGCGATCAAGCATATTTTTCATACTTCCACTCATCTCATAGTAATAAATCGGCGTAGCAAAAGCTATAACATCTGCTTCTTTCATCATCTCTACGATCATATTCGCATCATCTTTTATGGTGCATTTATGAGTCTTCACACAAGCCAAACAACCTTTGCAAAATGATATATTTTTTCCGAGTAAATTTATCTTTACGGCGTCGTTTTTAGCGGCTTTAGCTCCTTTTACGAACTCATCTGCTAAAGCGTCTGAGTTTGCGCCACTTCTCATACTTGTAGATATAACCAAAACTTTTTTCACTCTATCTCCTTGGTTTAATGTTGATAGCATTATAAAGCCTAACACTAGGTGTTTGTCAAGGGAAAAATAAAAATATTTGAAATTTAATTTTGAATTTAAAAAAGAAGCGGGAATTTAGCTTATCTAAATTCCTGTATTTATCTAGCAGATTTTATCTTTTTTTTAAGGGTCATTATGCCCTCATAATCCTTGCTTACTGGATTGATCGTATCTTCATCACTGACTATCATATTTTTATAATAACTGACTTTATAATCAAGTTTCTTATCTATCTCTTCTAGCTTTTTTATCTCGGCTTTAACAGCCTCTTTTTGTTCTTCTATCATTTTTAATCTAAGAGCTGCACTACTTTTGCCTTTTGCGGCTAAGGTTATGTAATGTTTGATTTTTTCTATGCTCATACCAGTTTTTCTAAAACAATCCACCCACATAACCCACTCAATATCTCTATCGCTGAAATAATTCACACCGTTTTTGTCGCGCTCAACAAAAGGAAAAAGCCCTTTTGATAGCCAAAATCTAATAGTCCTAGATAAAATCCCTGTTTGTTTTTCTACTTCTATGATAGTTTTTGCCATTTTTGTTCCTTTATTCTGGTTTTATAAGGCAATTTTCGTAAATAAATTTATGCTCATCTGGCAAATTTTGATAGATTAAATTCGCTAGATCTCTTATCTCCCATAAAGCTGCTTTTGAGCTTCTAAGGCTTAAGAAATTCTGCAAACTTCTAGCATTTATACTCCAGCTTAACTCTGTTTTATAGCTTTCTGGAAGGCAGTATTTTGCTATATCTAAGCTTGTATTTTGGTTTAGAATTTGGCGCAAATTCTCAAGTGCATTTATACTTGCGTTATCGACAAATTCATTACCTGTAAGCACTAAATACCTGCTTGCATTCTCAAAATCCCCAGCTTTAAACTCACTTTCATTTTTTAGCTCTTTTAGCGTATAGCGTGTAGATTTTACGCTTAGACTTGCTATGCGGTGGCGGGCTAATTCTTGTAAGCAAGCTCTACTAATGCCTTTTATGTAAAAGTTGTAATACAAATGCTCTAGCGTACTGGCGTGTTTGAATTTATTGCCTATTCTATCTATGAGTTCGATATCTTTTTCGCCGCCATTATCACCTTTCTCAAAGCTCTGCCAACAAGTGCGGATCGCATTTGAACAGACCCAAAGCGGAGTGAAATTTAGTAATTTTGCTTCCATAATCTTCCTTTTTTTTGAAGCAATTCTACCAAATTTATACTAAATTTGACAATCTCTTTTTAATAATATCTGCTATCCTAAATGAGTTTGCATATATGCTCCAAGTATATGGAACACTTCCGCCTGTAGGCATAAATGAAGCGTCGCTAACATAAAGGTTACTTACCTCGTGAGCCTTACAGTTTTTATCCAAAACGCTAGTTTGTGGATCATCACCAAATCTCGCTCCACCAGCTGCCAAATTCGGTGGCGGAGAGCTACTAATACTATAGCTAACATCTTTTGCACCCATCTGTTTTAAAATTTCCACCGCTTTTTGTGACAAAAACTCACCTACTTCAAGATCTTGCTTATGAGCGTCTAAGCTTATAATGCCAACTGGAACGCCGTATTTATCTCTATGCGTGTCGCTAACACTAACAAAAGTCGTGTTAGTAGGAAGCCAGTCGTTAAAGACTTCGAATGTGAGTTTTCTACTTGCATAAACATTATCTTTTATCTTTTTCATTAGCTTATCGCCAAATACCAAATTCCCACTCTCATAAAACTGCGCAGTAACATTAGGGATAACGTTTGGATGCTCAAACAAAAAGTCTATAGTGCCACCTTTATATCTCTTACCGTCTTTTTCGAACTCATACCACTCTTGTATGTGTCTGTTAAAAAACAGACCTCTGCTCATCAGATCATTGGCATCTTTTTGACTAAGATCTTTTAGATAAAACGTTCCGCTTCCTACTCCTCCGGCTGAAAATATCAAATTTTTACCGACGTTAGATGAGTTGTTTGCTAAACCATTAGGAAAATGTCTATTTTTAGAGTTTAAAAGCAGTCTTGAAGTCTCAACTACACCAGCAGCAACGACAAATATCTTAGCTTTTAATGCTATGAGATTTTTTAAATTTATCGTAGTATAAAGCCTCTTTCACGCTAAACTTATCACTAACTAGCTTATAGACAAAGGCTTCAGGTATGACTTTAGCCGAGCACTGCTGGAGTAAGACTAGACCACTTCCTTTTGCACCGCTCGCACAAGGATAAGCACCGCAAAAATGGGAGTAATAACACGCATTCCTACCAAGATCGTTTTTAGATAAAATGGCTCTAGGAGTTGGAAGTGGAGTAAGTCCAAGCTCTATGGCAGCCTTATCAAATCACTTTGTAACGGCATTTTCTTCTAGCTTTTCATATGGGAACTCAGCCGTGCTTCTAGGTTCACTAAATTTATGTTTTACGACTTTACCAGATACACCTACGACTTTTTCGACCTTAGTATAGTATGGCTCAAGCTCATCATAGCTTATGGGCCAGTCTGCGACGTTTGCGCCTTCTACCTCTCCATAAATGCTTTTTAGTTTAAAATCGTTCGGTTTTAAACGATGAAAAAATCCACTCATCAAATTTGAGCTTCCACCCACAAGAGAGCCGTTCCAAAAGCTCCACGTACCATCATATCTGCTTACTTCTCCGTTTGGTTCTTTTTCCATTACTATGTGATATTCGTCTTTTAGGTTTGGTATAAACATTTTACGCCTTGAGATAGCTAACTCATCTTTACTAAAATCTTTTTGCGTATAGAATTTACCTTTTTCTAACACTACTACGTTAAATCCAGCTCTGCTTAGCTCATATGCCACAGGGCTTGCTCCTGCGCCGCTTCCGATTATACAGACGTCGTATATCATTTATCACCTTATTTATTCTCTAAATTTATTTATAAAAATGGTGTTTTTGGCTGAGGAAGTCCAGTCTCATGAGAGATCCATTTCCAGCCTTTTTCATCTATGTTTGCACCATAAATAGGATCGCCAAAAACCGCTTCTGAGCAAAAAAACAAGCATATCGTATATCCAGCCTTCTGCCCAACTTTCATCTTTAATGACTAAATTTATGATTTTATTTTGTCTATTTTCATCTAAATTTATAAATGAAATTTCGTATATTTTTTGACTAACATTATCAAGCCACAAGCATCCATTTATCAAAAAATCTTTATCTTTTTTTGAAATTTTAGAATGAGATAAAATAAGCTTTAGATACGATAAAGCATCTATGTCTAAAGTTTTTATAGCTAGAAATATAAGCTTTTGGACTATATCAAATATAGAAAAAACCTCATCTTTCGACAAGGTTTTTGCATCATTTGCTATCAAATTTACTTGTAAAGGAAACAGCAAAGATAGACTTGATACAGCTTTACAAAAAGAGCGTCTATTGGTCATTTTTAAATATTATTTTATCAAGACTAATATTTCCGCCGCCAAATGAGAATAAGACAAATATTATACAAAGATAATAAAGCGGGACTTCAAATCCGTTATTTGCTAAGCTATAACCGTTTTCAAAATGTACACCAAATATCGCTACTAAGATAATGACTATCAAAGGAACACAAATAGCTCTAGTAAAAAGCCCTAAGACAAAAAGTAAAACCGCTAAAGTTTCAAATATAGCAACTAAATATATGCTTAAAACAGGAAACGGGATACCGATGGATGCAAACCACTGGGCAGTCGGTTCGATGTTTTGCCATTTTGGAACTGCAGTCTCATAAAAACCGTAAGCCAAAACTAAACGTATCAAAAGCAATGTTGCAGACTGGAAATTTAAACTAAATGTAGAAAGAAGATGATAAATATTTTTCATGGTATTTTACCTTTGAAATTTTAAGATCAAGTGCGACGTTTGTTTATCGCACTTGGAAGTGAAGTTCTGTTGAGAATTATTTAGTTGCTCCGCATTTTGCAGCACCGCATTTTTCTGCTTTATGTCCAGCAGGGGTACTTGAATTTGCATCACCGCATTTTGAAGTTTTTTCTACTTTTGTATCGCCACATTTGCTAGTACCACATTTTTCAGCAGCACTTAAAGTCGTAGTAAGACCAAATACTAAAAACAAACCTGAAAACAAAATCGCTAACTTTTTCATAACATTCTCCTTGATTTAAATGTAATGAAATTATACTGTGATACATACAAATAATCTGTGACTTGTATCACAGAAGTATACTATTTGTAGATTACGACTTGATCTAGGCTTTGTCTTATTTTTGGAGGAACGCTCTCATCGCTATATCCTAAAGCTACGACTAAAACAGGTTTAAAATTTTTCTCTAAACCAACGAATTTAGTTAGCTTCTGGCTGTCATATCCTGCCACTATGCAGCTTTTAATACTCAAATCCTCGGCTATATTGACTAAATTTGCACAAGCCATATAACACTGAAAAGTGGCATAAGTCATTATCTCATCACTAGTTTGTGGATCAAAGCGAGCTGCGAAGTGATCCATAGCTTTTTGGAGACGCTCAGGTGTGCGCGGTCTTCTATCTACTTGTTGTCTTAGAAAATCACAATTTCCTTTAAGATCATTTCTAGCGATGATAATGATCGCGTGCGAGCACTCTTTTACTTGCTTTTGTGAGTTGCAAACTTCGCTAAGTTCTGCTAGATCACTTTCTTTACTCACGACCATAAATTTCCACGGCTCAAGTCCGCACGAGCTTGGTGTAAGCCTAACTAGATCTAGTATTTCTTTGATATTTTCATCTTTGATTTTTTGATTCGTGAAGTTGCGACACGAAAAACGCTCTTGCATGATACGCTTCATAGTATTCAAATCAGATCCTTTATTTAATAATCTTTGCTTTAGCACTCAGACATTGTATCTTTAGTTCGTAAATACTAGTTCTACCAAGTGAGCCGTATGCCGCTGTTTTGAAATAATCCATATAATCAGGTGTGTATTTTCTACACAATAACTCCAAAGCTTTGACCTTTTGACTCTCATCAGTGACCTCATAAGCTTTAGTTTTGGCTATGGCACTTTGTTTTGGCTAACACAGACTAGCTCTACATTTTTACCATCTTTATATAGCTTAGCTTTTGAGCCAGTTTTTGCTCCGTGGATATAAATACTCATACCATCTCTAGCTATAGAAATAGGAATACTAAATATCTCACCCTTTTCATCTACACAGCTAAGAGTCGCATACTGGCTCTCATCAATGATCTTTAGAGCACTCTCTTGATCTAATTCACGATCACTTCGACGCATAATTATCCTTTGATTTTCTTCTCTTTTAAATAACTTTCTAATCTCTCATCACCTAAAACTTCATCAAATTCACTTTTGCTTCTATAATCTTTTTCTATATTGAACTCTTCTACGCTCTCAAGAAATTTTTTAAAATCAGGATTTTTATCGCTTAACTCACTCATCACAGAATAATCCAGTCTCTCCCTAAATCTCGCCCTAGCCAAAATCACGCTTTCATCAACATTTTGTGAGCTTAGACTTACAATCCCTATACCAAATGAATAGCTAAGGCGCTTGATTAAATCCATAAGCTCCTCATCACTCTCATCGATATCAAGTGCGACCAAATAGCCCTCATTTGCCCAGCTTGAGTTACTAACAGCTTGAAAATAATACTCTCTAAAATTACCAACACTAAGATGCTTTTTCATCTCAAAAGCGTAAATTTTAATCGGCAAAGAGTCAAATTTGCCTATAAATCTATTTAGCTCTTTTTCATAATCTCTATACTCGAAACTCACACCAACTATATCTGGATATAGCCATTTGTCTGCGCCTTTTTGGGATTTTTTGCTACTTTCGTGATAAATCGTCTTTGTATAGGCTTTGAAATTCTCATTAAAAGAGACAAATCTACTTAAAAGCGGATGCAAATCCCTTTCGCTATAAGAAGTTTTTGACTCTTTTATCTCACTATTTTTCTCCATTTGAGCTTCTAAATTTATAACTTGATTTTTTAGCTTTATGAGCATAGGTTTAGTAGCCACTACTTCAAAAATACTATTTGGATTTTCTTTTATATCCATATAAATTCCAGCCCCAAAACTAGCCCACGGCGTTTTGCCATTTAAATTTAGCTCTTTAGTAAGCCCCATTTCATTGGCTATATGATACATTTTACTTGGATTTAACGCCTCTTTTTTGCGCTCTAATATCTCCTTTGCTACCTCTATAACAGATCTTGCCATATTAATCTTCCTTTTTATTTTTTAAATTATCTAAATATTCTAGCTTCCAAATAAAAATGACTGCCAAGGTGTTTTGCCACTTAAATTTAGTTCATCGGTTAATCCAAATTACCATTATAACACGCTTTGCTATATTAATACCTAACCCCATTTTGTTTCAAAAAGTCTCTTAAGTCGTCGTATTCGGCGTTTGTAAAGTATCGCCATTTGCCCTCGCCCAGTTGATCTAGGCTAACACGACCGAAGCTAACGCGTTTTAGATCCATAACCTCTAAATCAAAATACCCAAAAAATCTTCTTAATTCGCGGTTTTGTCCCTCGTTTATGATGACTTTTAGCCTTGTATATCCGCCGCTAAAACTGATGATTTTATACGCTAAGAAGGGTTTAAAATCCATAGAAATTTGCTTTGTTCTAGCGTGAGCACCTTTTGTAGCGTCTTTAGCAAAAAAGCCTTCGGTCATAGCAGTGATCACGTTTGGAGTTATCTCGCCTTTGATTTTTAGGTAGTATTCACGTTCTATATCGCTTCCCATAAGGGCTTCGGCGATCGCAGGAGCGTCAGTAAGAAGCAAAAGCCCCTCACTAGCAAAATCCAGCCTACCTATACTTATAAATTTAGAAAATCCATGCGGAAGAGCGTCATATATAGTCTTACGACCACGATCGTCTTTTTTGGTTACTAACTCGCCTTTTTGTTTGTTATACACTATCACGCTAAATTCTTTTTTGAGCCTGATAAGTCTAGAGCCTATCTTGACTTTATCATCATCTTTTACATCCGTAGCAAGGTTGTCTATAACCTTGTTATTTACAGTAACTTTACCGTTTTTGATCAGCTCATCGGCTTCACGACGCGAATAGTTTGTGTTATGTGAAATGAATTTATTTATACGCATTATAGTCCTAAACTTGTTAGATCGTGGATATGTAAAGCCCCGATCGGTTTTTTATCTTTTGTTATGATTAGAATTTGAATTTTATACTCTTCTATGAGTTTTAAAGCTTCATAGGCCAATGTGTTCTCGTCTTCAAGTACTTTTGGATTTTTGGTGGCAAATTTGATAGCTTTATCGTTTATATCAAAACTATCGTTACTAAGAGCGCGCCTTAGATCTCCATCGCTTAAGACTGCTACTAACTCGCCTTTTGAATTTGTTAGTAGTACGCTTCCGAGTTTACCGTGAGTCATAGAATCTATAGCAAATTTAAGACTAACATCATCACTAACGATAGGCAAATTTTCTTTTCGCATCACATCTTTTACTTTTAGATAAAGTCTCTTACCAAGGCTCCCACCAGGATGAAACATAGCAAAATCTTCTTTTTTAAAATCTCTTAGTTTCATAAGACACACAGCAAGCGCGTCACCCAAAGCCAAAGTAAGAGTAGTAGAAACAGTAGGCGCCGCGCCCAAAGGACAAGCCTCACGGACGATATCAAGACTTAAGAACTCATCGCTTAGCATTTCTAAACTTGAGCCGCTTTTTGCCATACCGATTATCTTGATACCGCGTTTTTTGATATGCGGAAGTATGGCTATCAGCTCGTTACTCTCGCCACTAAAACTGATAGCTAACACCGTATCGCCTATGCTTATCATACCAAGATCGCCGTGCATTGCTTCAGTAGGATGTAAAAAAAAGCTAGGAGTTCCAGTACTTGCCAAAGTCGCGGCTATCTTAGCGCCTATATGTCCGCTTTTGCCGACTCCTGTTATGACTAATTTTCCTTTGCACTCATACGCTAAATTTAACGCTTTTTCAAATTTAGAATCAAGCATATCTGCATGTCTTTTTAGCTCATCTGATTCTAGGTTTAAAACCTCTTTGGCCGTACTTAAGATATCCATTTTTTCTCCGTTTAAATTTACTATTACATCAAATACACAACAGGAACGATGGTCGGGTATTTTTTGATCTTTCTAAATATATGTTTTCTGATCACTTGTCTGATCTGGTTTTCTAGCGCTCTTGGATCGTGTAAAAGCTCATCTTTGACATTGCTAAGGAATTGTAAAAGTACCTCTTCCATCTCTTTGCTCAAGTTTTTACTCTGTCTTTCACTAACTAAACCGTGGCTGATGACTCTGTTTTGGATCAGTTTTTTAGCATTTTTGTCGATTTGTGCGATGATCGTTACCATACCTGCTTCGGCAAGTTTTTGGCGGTCTATCACGACATCGTCTGAAATTTGTTTATTTATCTGATTGTCTATGAAGACTTTACCGGTTTTGACTGTTTTTACGCGTTTCATGTATTTTTGACATACTTCTATCTGATCGCCATCGCTCATAAGATAGACATTTTTCTCATCTACTCCGCACGATACGGCTGTTTCTTTATGTCTTACTATATGGTTATATTCACCGTGCACAGGTAAGAAAAACTTCGGTTTGATGAGACGAAGCATAAGCTTTTGCTCTTCTTGGGCTGCGTGTCCACTTACGTGAATTTCGCTAAAGTCTTGATGCGCCACGCTTGCACCGCTTTTTAGTAAATAATTAAGCACCGTTGATACGCTTGTTTCATTTCCCGGGATCGCTTTTGAGCTTATGATTATCTGATCTGTCGGTTTTATCTTGATATATTTATGTTCATCGGTCGCCATTCTATATAACGCACTCATAGTCTCGCCTTGACTTCCGGTGGTGACTATGAGAACCTCATTATCAGGATATTTGCTTACTTCGTTTGCATCGATAAATATCTTTTTATCTAAATTTACGTACCCTAGCTCGATGGCTGTCCAGAGATTTCTCTCCATACTTCTACCTATAACACAAACTTTTCTACCGTGTTTTACGCCACGCTCAATGGCTTGATAAACACGGTGAATGTTTGAACTAAAAGTACTCATAATGACTCTACCTTTTGAAGTAGCAAAGATAGCATCAAAAGTCTTTCCTACGCTACTTTCACTTTTTGTAATGCCCTCTTTATAGCTGTTTGTCGAGTCACTCATCATACACAAAACGCCACGCTCACCGTAATACGCTAAACGGTTTAGATCAGTAGGATATCCATCAATCGGAGTATGATCTATCTTAAAATCTCCTGTGTGAAGTATGGTTCCGGCTTTTGTAGTGATAGCAAGAGCGCTAGCGTCGATGATAGAGTGAGTGATATGGATAAGTTCTATCTCAAAATCTCCTAGCTCATAAGTCTTACGTTTTTCTATCGGACGAAAAAAGCTTCTGAAAGACTTTAGCCCGTGCTCTTCAAATTTATTGCTTATCATTCCTAGTGGAAGTGGAGTTGCATAAAGCGGAAACTGAAATTCTTTGAAAAAATACGGTACCGCGCCGATGTGATCTTCGTGTGCGTGAGTGATGATAATGCCGCGAACTTTTTGTTTTATCTTGCGAATATAATCAAAATCTGGTATCAAAATATCCACGCCGTGCATACTTTCACTTGGAAAGCTCATACCGATATCTACTATGATAGCATCATTCTCAGTCTCAAACACAGTCATATTTCCACCGATCTCACCAAGACCACCGAGCGGAGTTATTTTGATCTTATGCTCACTTGAGTTTAGGTATTTGAGTGGATTTAGTCTTAGCTCGTGACAAGCTTTATTTGCTTCGATGGCAGCTTGCATATCTTTTTGCCAGTTTTCATTACCACTTATTTTGACAGTGTTGTTACTTTTACGTTTTTTCTTTTTGGGTTTTTGAGCTTCTGCTGGAGTCTCTTCACTGCTATTTTCGGCAGGTTTTATGGCGGATTGCTTTTTGAGATTATCTCTGTGATTTTTGTATCTACGTTTTTTATTTACTCTGTCGTTTGCGCTATTTTCGTGACTCGCACCGTTTTCTTTATTTTCTTTATTCTCTTCGTTCATGTTTAGCCTCTTTAAATATTTTTAAATATAAGGCGACACTAAGCTCGTGTGGACGAATAGTTTGAGATATATTTTGATTTTGAAAAAAACTCTCTAACCACTTTTTATCTATCATACTTGATAAATTCTTCAAAAGTGTTTTTCTAGGAGCGCTAAATGCGATCTTAAGAAAGTTTTTGAACTCAAAATAGTCGATATCCAGACTCAAATCTATATTTTTAATAAGTCTTATGACTGAAGAGATAACTTTTGGCGGAGGGTTAAACGCCTCTTTAGGCACATCAAAAAGCAGCTCACATCTACCTTTTAAATTTGCCAAAATAGCTAAAGAGCTAAACTCTTTTTCCCTGCATTCACTACTAAATTTACATGCGACTTCACGCTGTATCATAACCACAAAACCATTGCAGTTTGGATCGTCTATCGCTTTTAGTATTATGTTTGTCGCCACGTAATACGGTAAATTTGCGACCAAAAAATACTCGCTATTGCTTATACTATCCCAAGCATCAAGAGCGTCGCAATTTGTAATACTTATCTTACCGATACTGAGTTCGCTTTTAAATTTTTCTTGCAAAAAAACAAAAAGTTCACTATCTATCTCAAAACAATCAAGCTTACTATTTAGATTAACAAGCTTTTGTGTTAAATCACCTAAGCCAGGCCCAATCTCTACTATGCGTTTAACGCCGTTGGGAATCGCTTGGATGATTTGATTTTTTATATTTTCATCTTGTAAAAAATTTTGACCGAATTTTTTCTTTGCTTTAATCATCGCCCTATACTATCAGTTTTTCACTTATACTTTCATAAAAATTCATCTAAATCTAAGATAAAATGTCTTAAAAACCCACCAAAACACGAGCAAAACATAAACAATACTTCCACATATCACAAGCGACGTACCAGCTCCAAATTCATTTGCTAAAAATCCAGCCGTGATAGCGCCTATCGGAGTCGAACCTAAGAAAAACAGAGAATACACGCTCATAACCCTACCTCTATAAGCCTCTATCGAATTTAATTGTAAAAGAGAATTTATAGTAGAAACACAGATGATAAAGCTAAATCCAGTCATCGCTAAAAACACTCCAGCTAAAAAAATAGTGTTGCTTAACCCTACCAAAATCAAAAAAGTAGAAGCTACAAAAGGCATTATCTTGACTGTTTTATAACTGATATTTTTACTCGTAAATGCCACCCAAAGCGCTCCTAAAAACGCGCCTGATCCTAAAAACGCCATAAGATACGCAAAAGTATCTTCACCGCTTCCAAGAGCGTATTTTGCAAGAGCTGAGATAGTTACATTGTAGTTAGGTATAAACGTTCCGGTGATGAGTATGACCACTAATGGACTGATGAGAATTTCACGCTTTTTTATATAGTGAAATCCCGAGATTATCGACTTTAGTATGCTTTCTTTTCTTCTATTTGTCTTTGAAGGTCTATTTTTTATAAAAAACAAACTTATAAAAATCGCTATAAATGAAGCCGAATTTAGAAAAAAACAAGCTACTAACCCGAATTTTGCCATAACTATACCAGCAAAAAACGGCCCCATTATTCTAGCTGCATTTACCGACATAGAGTTTAGCGCTACAGCGTTTGCTACGTCTTTTTTATCATCGATTAGCTCATATAAAAACGACTGCCTACAAGGTGCATCAAGACAGTTAAAAAGTCCAGTTAAAAACGCCAACACCAAAATAAGCGGATAATTTACAAAGCCAAAAATTATACTAAGTCCAAATGCTAAAGACGTCAAGCACATACCTGTTTGAGTGATTTTTAGTATAAATTTTTTATCGCTTTTATCTAGCAATGCGCCTGAAAACAGAGAAAAAACAAGAAGCGGCAAGAACTGCACTGCAGCTACTATACCGACTAGCGTAGCGTTATTTGTAACTTCAAGCGCCAGCCAAGGCTGAGCGATATTTTGCATCCACGTTCCTGTTTGAGATATCATCATCCCAAACCAGTATAGCCTGAAATTTCTATATTTTAACGCTTTTAAAGGATTTGAAAATTTATTTGACACAGCTTCTTCTTGAGTAAATTTATATTTATTTTATCCAAATATAGGTTAATAGTGATTGAATGCTCTATTTAAGTAAATTTTCTAAGCTTTTATTGTAAAATGATAATAAAAAAGAGTTTTTATGGATAAATTTGCAAAACGTATAATTCCTTGTTTGGACGTAAATAACGGACGCGTTGTAAAAGGTATAAATTTCGTAGGACTTCGCGACGCAGGAGATCCAGTCGAAGTTGCCAAACGATACAACGATGAAGGTGCAGACGAGCTTTGTTTTTTAGATATCACTGCGAGCAGCGACGGCAGAGATACTATCGTACACGTAGTAGAAGAAGTAGCAAAGCAGCTTTTTATACCGCTAACAGTCGGCGGCGGTATAAGAAAAATAGATGATATTTCAAGACTTTTAAACGTAGGTTGCGATAAAGTAAGCCTAAACTCCGCAGCCATTCACAATCCAAATTTGATAAGTGAAGCTGCAAATAAATTTGGCTCACAATGCGTAGTTGTAGCTATAGACGTAAAAAAGGCTGGTAAGAGCTATCACGTATTTATAAACGGTGGTAGAGCAGATACTAAAATCGACGCTTATGAATGGGCAAAAAAAGTTTATGAACTAGGCGCTGGTGAGATACTGCTAACTTCTATGGATAGCGACGGTACAAAAAACGGATACGACCTTGAAGTCACATCTCAGATATCAAATTTAGTCGGTATCCCAGTCATCGCAAGCGGTGGTGCTGGAACTATGGAGCATATCTTAGAAGCATTTAAAGCCGGCGCTGACGCTGCGCTTGCTGCAAGTATATTTCACTATAAAGAGATAGAGATATCAGAGCTCAAAAAATACCTTTTGGCAAATGGTATCGGAGTTAGAATTTGATAGTTTGCGCCGGGCTTAATGAGAGCTTTGAATTTGCCCTTCCAATAGGCGTAGGGATCACAAGCTCGGCTATAAATTTAACTAAAATACTAACTGCAAATAAAGCAGACGAGATAATTTTTGTAGGGACTTGTGGGCTATATAAAGACGGAAATCTTTTAGATATTTATGAGAGTAAAACAGCCGTAAATTTAGAAATTTCATCCTTGCTTGGACTTTCATACTCTCCACTATTTTCTTCGCCGATTGTGCAAGATTTAAAAAATGTTTCTTGTGAAACATTAATAACAAACTCATCAAATTTCATAACAACAAATATAGATATCGCACACAAATTTAGCGAACTCGGACTTTTTATGGAAAATATGGAACTATACTCCGTCTTAGAGACAGCAAAACAGTTTAAAATTCCTGCTCGTGGGATTTTATGCGCTACAAACTTTTGCGAACCTAACGCACATAATGAATTTATAAAAAACCATAAAAAAGCAAAAATAAATTTAGAAAAATACTTGAAAGAAAGAGACATTATATGAGAAATTTACTAGATCTATCTCAAGATGAGTTAGCAAATTTACTATCACCGAAATTTAGAGCTAAACAAATTTATGAGTGGGTTTATAAGAAAAATGCAAGAAGTTTTGATGAGATGACTAACATATCAAAAGATGTTAGAGAAAATTTGAAAAGCGAATTTTACCTTGATCCGCTAACTTGCGTTAGGAGCGAAACCAGCAAAGACGGAAGCATAAAGTATCTATTTAAACTAACTGATGGCAAAACTATCGAAAGTGTTTTACTACCTATGAAAGAGGAAATTTCAAGCGAAGATGGTAGCGTAGAGCGTCACGCTCGTTATACTATTTGTGTTAGTTCGCAAGTGGGATGTAAGATGGGATGTAGCTTTTGCCTAACGGCTAAGGGTGGATTTGTTAGAAATCTCAGCGCCGGAGAGATCGTAGCACAAATTTTGTGGATAAAAAGAGAAAACAACATACCTTACGAACGCAGAGTAAATGTCGTATATATGGGTATGGGCGAACCGCTTGATAATCTTGCTAACGTTAGTAAAGCAGTTAGCATTTTAAAAGACAATGACGGACTTGCTATCGGTGCTAGGCGTCAAACCATAAGCACTAGCGGACTTGCATCTCAGATAAAAAAACTAGGTGAGCTAGACCTTGGAGTGCTTCTAGCTATATCACTTCACGCCGTAACAGATGAGCTTCGCGCAAAACTTATGCCGATAAATAAAGCTTATAATATAGCTGCCGTTATGGACGCTGTGAGAGCTTTTCCTATAGATATGAGAAAAAGAGTTATGTTTGAGTATCTTATAATGGATAAAGTCAATGACAATTTAAGCGATGCAAAAGCACTTGTCAAGCTTCTACACGGTATAAAAGCAAAAGTAAATTTAATACTTTTTAATCCACATGAAGGAAGCCCGTACCAAAGACCAAGCATAGAAAACGTGGAAAATTTCAGAACTTATCTACAAAGTCGCGGTGTAACGTGCACTATTCGTCAAAGTAAGGGACTTGATATAAGTGCTGCTTGCGGTCAGCTAAAAGAGAGAAGTAAAGGAATAGAAAATGACAACGCTTGATATCGCTGAACTTATTTTTATAGGTATAATTATCATTGTGGGATTTGGACTTTTTATCAAAGTCCTATTGGATGAAAAAAAGTAATAAATTTGATAAAAAAATGAATTTATAGAACTTTAAGTATGGGTGTGGATAAATTAAATAACCTATACTTTACAAAAAAAGAAATAAATGAAAAATAAACTTTTAGTTTTATTAACTTTTATCTTATTAGTAGCGACATACGCCAACGCATATGATTATGGTTGCAACTCAAATCAAAACCGTATGCAACAAAACTATGATAATTTTCAAAACGATGTAAGTCGTAGAAATCAACAGATGCAAAGTGTAGGCAAAGATAATTTTTATGACAATAACTTGCCATCAACTCCAAGATGGTAGTAAATTTATATCAGATTTGATCCATATCAAATCTCATCTGTGATTTGATATTATAAATTTGGTTGTTAAATTTAAATACTATCTTTTCAGCGTGGAGCATTAGTCTTGATGCTCCAGTTTTTTTCACTCTATCGCGCTCATTCATCACGCCATCTAAAATTTGCTCTACACTAAATTTATCCAAGCCATAAATCGGATCACCTAAAATTCTATGTTTCATATGAAACAAATGTAAGCGAATTTGATGCTGTCTTCCAGTAAGCGGATAGCACTCAACCAAACTTATATCAAATTTAGGATAATACTTTATGAGTTTTACTACGGTCACAGCCCTTTTTCCTTCCGGGCAAATTTCCATTCTGATTTTTATATCATCATAATCTTTTGTTATATCCATATTTTTATCGATAACAAAACCTTGAATATCATCAAAAAATTCCAGCTTATCTTTAAAATCTTTAAAGTCATTTATACAAAATTTATTAAGTCCGCTACCATCAAATTTACCACTCACAAAAGCTAGATAAGTTTTTGCTACCGCCCTATTTTCAAAAGATTTTTTTAAATTTAACGCAGAATTTACATTTTTAGCTACTACGATAACTCCGCTTGTTTCCTTATCAAGTCTATGAGCGACGCAAGCTTTTTTACCCCACAAAGACCAAATTTCATCACATAAACTATACTCACAATTTCTACCATTTGGATGAGATAAAACTCCACTTGGTTTATCAAATACACCAAATTCATCGCATTCAAATATAGGTTTTAATCCTTTTGGCTCACACTCATAATCTATAAAATAAGCATCTCCGAAAACTGGATCATTTTTACCGCAAATAGCGTCATTTACGAGCAATCTGCCTTTATCGCAAAGCTTTTGAGCTTCTTTCATACTATAACCTAAATTCAAAAAAATCGTGTAGGCTTTTTCTCCACGAAAAGAACCAACTTTAAACTTTTTATAAGCCATTTCTAACCAACATTTCAGCCTTATTTTTGTATAATTCTAACTCAAAAAATTATACAAAAATTATTATAAAAAAGGGTATAAAGTGGTCGAAAGATATGCTAGAAAAATTATGAGTGATAAGTGGAGTATGCAAGCTAAATACGACGCTTGGCTAAAGGTAGAGCTTGCAGCTGTAAAAGCATGGAACAAACTAGGCTTTATACCAAATAGTGATTGTGATAAAATTTGTAAAAATGCTAAATTTGACATAGCTCGTATAAATGAGATAGAAAAAACTACGAAACACGACGTTATAGCTTTTTTAACTAGCGTAAGCGAAAGCTTAGGCGAAGAGAGCCGTTTCATGCATTTTGGTATGACAAGTAGTGATTGTATAGATACTGCCGTCGCACTTCAGATAAAAGATAGCTTAGATCTCATACTACAAGATTCATCAAATTTGATGAACGCTCTCAAAACTCGCGCACAAGAGCATAAAAATACACTTATGGTAGGTCGCAGTCACGGAATTCACGGTGAGCCGATAACATTTGGTTTAGTACTTGCTATATGGTATGACGAGATAAAAAGAGCTTATGAACTTCTAGAACATGCGAAAAAAACCATAAGCGTAGGTATGATAAGCGGCGCTATGGGAAACTTCGCTCACGCTCCACTTGAGCTTGAAGAGCTTGTTTGCGAGTATCTTGGTCTAAGCCCTGCTCCAGCGTCAAATCAGGTCATACAAAGAGATAGATACGCTCAAGTCATAAGTGCGCTTGCCATACTCGCTAGTAGTTGCGAAAAAATAGCAGTTGCGATAAGACACTATCAAAGAACCGAAGTTTATGAAGCCGAAGAGTACTTTAGCCCAGGACAAAAAGGCTCAAGTGCTATGCCTCATAAAAGAAATCCGGTCTTAAGCGAAAATGTAACTGGACTTTGTAGAATGATCCGCTCATACGCTATCCCGGCTATGGAAAATGTAGCTTTATGGCACGAAAGAGACATCAGCCATAGTTCAGTCGAGAGATTTATACTTCCTGATAGCTTCATAACGACTGATTTTATGCTAAATCGTCTTACAAATTTAATCTCAAATTTAGTAGTATATCCAGAAAATATGATGAAAAATTTAAACTTAACTGGCGGACTTGTATTTTCTCAACGCGTCTTGCTTGAGCTACCAAAACGAGAGGTTAGCCGCGAAGATGCTTATAAGATCGTCCAAAGAAATGCTATGAAAGTTTGGGCTGACCTACAAGAAGGTAAAAAAGCCATAGATGAGAACGGACACAGTCTATTTTTACAAAATTTACTAAACGATAGTGATTTAAGAGAAAAATTAAACGAAAATGAGATAAAAGAATGCTTTGACTATAGCTACTATACAAAAAACGTAGATGGAATATTTAAAAGAGTATTTAAATAACACTAAATAATAAAGCTGAATTTATAAACTAAATTTAGCTTTCTTGATAATCAAATTTAAAAGGTCAAACATATAAATGAAAGTCATAAAACGTAACGGAAGAACAGAAGAATTAGATATTTCAAAGATTAAAAAATACACAAGCGAAGCAGTAGCAGGCTTGGACAACGTAAGTCTCAGCGAGCTTGAAGTCGATGCGAAAATTCAGTTTCGTGATAACATCACCACAGAAGAGATCCAACAAACTCTCATAAAAACCGCAGTCGATAAGATTGACATTGATCGCCCAAACTGGACATTCGTAGCAGCAAGACTGTTTTTATATGATTTGTATCACAAAACAACCGGATTTAGTGGATACAACTCACTCAAAGAGTATTTTGAAAAAGGTGAACAAAACGGACGCATACTTCTTGGTCTAAAAGAAAAGTATGACCTTGATGATCTAAACGCATATATAAAGCCTGAACGCGACTTGCAATTTACCTATCTTGGCATAAAAACGCTTTATGATAGGTATCTTATAAAAGATAGAAATGCAAAACCTATCGAGCTACCACAACATATGTTTATGGCGATCGCTATGTTTTTAGCTCAAAATGAGCTTGACTCTCAAGGCTGGGCAAAGAAATTTTACGATTTGATAAGTAAATTTGAAGTGATGCTTGCAACACCTACTTTAAGCAACGCTAGAACCACTAGGCATCAGCTCTCAAGCTGCTATGTCGGAAGCACTCCTGATAATATAGAAGGAATTTTTGATAGCTATAAAGAGATGGCGTTGCTTTCTAAATTTGGTGGCGGCATCGGCTGGGACTGGTGCAAAGTGCGCGCAATGGGCGGAAGTATAGACGGACATAAAAACGCTGCTGGTGGTATAATACCATTTTTAAAAGTTACAAACGATATCGCAGTTGCAGTTGATCAGCTAGGAACTAGAAAAGGCGCGATAGCAGTTTATATCGAGCCTTGGCATATGGACGTAAGCGACTTTTTAGATCTTCGTAAAAACTCAGGTGAAGAGCGCAGACGTGCTCATGAGCTATTTCCTGCTTTATGGATAAACGATCTTTTTATGAAAAGACTTGAAGCGAATGAAAGATGGACTCTATTTGATCCAGCAGATACTCCAGATCTTTGTGATCTATACGGCGATGAGTTTGAAAAAAGGTATTTGGAGTATGAAAAAGATCCAAATATCGCTAAGAGTAGTATGCTAGCAAAAGAGCTTTGGAAAAAGGTACTTACAAACTATTTTGAAACAGGAATGCCATTTTTATGTTTCAAAGATAATGCAAACAAAGTAAATCCAAACGCTCACAAAGGCATCATAAGAAGCTCAAATTTATGTACCGAGATATTTCAAAATACAGAGCCAAATTACTACCAGACAAAGGTCGTGTATAGCGATGGCACTGAGCAATTATTTGATGAGAGTGAAGATATAACCGTAGATGGCGGATATACTAAAAAAGCGAAGAAAATAACAGCGCTTGATCGAATAAACTCAAAAGATATATTTATAGTAGAAAAAGGTATAAAAGAGGGAAAAACAGCCGTTTGTAACCTAGCAAGTATAAATTTAAGCAAGATAAACTCAAAAGAAGATATCGCAAGAGTCGTGCCTATAGCTATAAGAATGCTTGATAATGTTATAGATCTAAATTTCTACCCCCACGCTAAAGTCAAACATACAAATTTAGCTAGTCGTTCGATCGGACTTGGAGTTATGGGTGAAGCGCAAATGTTAGCCGAAAAAGGAATTGTTTGGGGTAGCTACGAACACCTTGAAATAATAGATGAAATAATGGAAAATATCAGTTATAACGCTATCTATGCTTCATCAAATTTAGCTGTAGAAAAAGGAATTTATCCTGATTTTGAAGGTTCAAACTGGAGTAAAGGCATCTTCCCTATCGATAACGCAAACAAAAACGCAAAAGCTCTCGTAAGTAGAGACGGATTATTTGACCAAAATAGCTGCGACTGGGAAAAGCTAAGAGCAAAGGTAAAAAGTGATGGTATGAGAAATGGTTATCTTATGGCTATCGCTCCGACTTCTAGTATAAGTATCTTAGTAGGAACGACTCAAACAATCGAGCCTGTTTATAAACGTAAATGGTTTGAACACAATCTATCTGGAATGATCCCTTCAGTGGTACCAAATTTAAGTCCAGACACTTGGCAGTTTTATACACCAGCTTACGAACTTGATCAAAAGCTCATCATAAAAGCTGGAGCCGTAAGACAAAAATGGATAGATCAAGGTCAAAGCTTAAATATATTTATGAGTTTAGATAAAGCTAGCGGTAGATATCTAAGTGAAATTTATACTCTAGCTTGGAAATTAGGAGTAAAATCCACTTATTATCTAAGAAGCGAAAGTCCAGACTCAAGTCATCTTGATAACAAACCTATGGATAGAAGCGTCGAATGCGAAGGTTGTCAGTAACTAAATTTAAGCTATATTATATAAATTTAATATAGCTTGACTCTATTTTTATACATTTCGTAACATATAAAAATTAAAATCATACACAAAAATTTACAAAAAACCGTTTTTTATCTGAATTTAGATATAATCAAAACTTTATCGAAAATACATAAATTTATTAAAAGGAGTTCTTGTGGATAATCTGCACGAACATAAACTAAAGCGTGGTATGAGCTCACGCCATTTAAATATGATAGCAATAGGCGGAGCTATAGGCACTGGACTATTTGTAGCTAGTGGAAATACGATAGCAACAGCAGGTCCTGGTGGCGCACTTTTAGCTTACGCACTTATCGGTTTTATGGTTTATTTGCTTATGCAAAGCCTTGGGGAAATGGCTACATATATGCCAGTAGCTGGAAGCTTTGAAGAGTATGGAACAAGGTTTATCAGTCCATCATTTGGATTTGCCATCGGTTGGAATTACTGGTTTAACTGGGCGATAACTGTTGCTGCTGAGCTAGTCGCAGCAGCTATAATAATGAAATTTTGGTTTCCAGACGTTCCATCTACACTTTGGTCGGCCCTATTTTTAAGCGTTATCATAATTATAAATTATTTTAGTTCGGGTGCTTTTGGCGAAAGCGAGTTTTGGTTTGCACTTATCAAAGTTTTAGCGGTTTTGGCATTTATACTGCTTGGACTTGCCATGATATTTGGTATTATGAACGGTCATTCAGGCGGTTTTTCAAACTGGACTTTGATCAGCGATAGTGGAGAGTCTGCGCCATTTGTCAATGGCTGGTTTGGAATACTTGCGGTATTTATGGTAGCTGGATTTAGTTTTCAAGGAACCGAGCTAGTTGCAGTAGCCGCAGGTGAAGCTAAAAATCCTGAAAAAAGTATACCAAAAGCGGTAAATGCTATATTTTGGCGAATTTTACTTTTTTATATTTTTGCGATTGCAATTATAGGAACTTTAGTCCCATTCACTGATCCAAATTTACTTAGAAATAATGAAACAGACATAGCTCAAAGCCCATTTACTATGGTATTTGACAGAGCTGGTATAGCATTTGCAGCTAGTGTTATGAACGCAGTCATATTTACGGCTATTTTTAGTGCAGGAAACTCAGGACTTTACTCAAGTACAAGAATGCTTTACGCCCTAGCCCATTCAGGTAAAGCCCCAAAGATATTTGGTAAAACAAATAAAAGAGGCGTTCCTATCTACGCGCTTATAGCTACTGCGATCATCGGAGCGGCTTGTTTTTTTACATCATTTATGGGAGATGGATCGGCTTATAGTTGGCTTATAAACGCTTCTGCGCTTGCAGGTTTTATCACATGGATAGGCGTAGCATGGGCACATTATAAATTTAGAAAAGCTTATATTATACAAGGTAATGATCCTGCAAATTTACCGTTTCGTGCAAAATGGTATCCACTTGGACCGATCATAGCGCTTATTATGTGTGTTATCGTTATCATAGGACAAAACTACGAGTCATTTATGCAAGGTAAAGATATGGTAAGCTTACTTACTAGTTATATAGGACTTTATCTATTTTTAGGAATTTGGTTTATTCATAAAATTATGACAAAATCAAAACCTGTAGATCTATTAAAAGTAGATCTTAGCAGAAATCATCATCTATAAATTTATTAGGCTGAAGTATTTTTTCACTAAACAAGGCGATTTTTAAATTTAGGAAAGAGCAGACTAAAGTGTCCGTTACTGACTAAATTTAAAAATCAACACAGTATAGTAGAAAAAGACAAAGCCAAAAATCCAAATCACTTGACATTAAAACTATGAGTCAAAGCTATAGCTATCGCATCTGTTATATCAAGTGGTTTTATCTCTTTATTGATTCCTAACATCTTTTTTACCATAAAAGCCACCTGTTCTTTTGCAGCCTTTGCTTTACCAGTAACTGCTTTTTTGACTTGAAGTGGAGTGTATTCGCTAAATTCACCGTGAATTTGAAGTATTTTAAGACTAAGAGCGCCGCGAAACTGAGCAAGCTTTAAAACGGTTTTAGGATTATGAGCGTAAAATATATCTTCTATAGCTACAGCGTCTATTTTATGCGATTTAAATATAAGATCTAACCCTTCGCAAAGCTGAGTTATTTGATATTGCAAACTATCTTGTTTTATTTTTATCAAACCTGCTTCTATTAACATTTTTTTATTTCCTACTTTTTCAAGTATTGCATAACCACAATTTCTAGTTCCAGGATCGATTCCTAAAATTTTCATCACATACCTTTTCAACAGTTATTCACATATTATTCACATCGTGAATAACTTAAAATTCTTATTATAATATCATAATTTAACACACATTCGTATAAGCTTAAATTTAAATAGATAAGTGATTTTTAATTAATTTTTAGATAAAATAGTGAATATTTTAATGTAAAAAAGGTAAGTT